>JAUCGN010000016.1 GCA_030378125.1 Thiotrichales bacterium HSG1
TGGGCTTCATTAAAACGTTATATTAAGAGGTTTCGTCATAAATTTGATTCGGTTATCGAAACTATAGAGTATATCTTTCTTAATATAGATTGTTTTTATGGTGTATAAACATAGGAATGTTACTATAACCACTAATTTATAAGCTCCAACTGTTGCTTTATTACTATTCCAAGAAATAATAAACGGTGTACCTACAGATTGTTTACCCAACTCTTGTTCAATAACTAACTTGCGACTATCTTCCTGATAAATCGCATAATTTAATTTAGCATTACCACCCACCTTAAAAGCAAAGCGATAACCATTAACATTCGTAGGTATTGAATCATGATAGATAAGTACCGGTGCCACATATTCTGCTTTTCGCTTAGTTGATTGCAACCTAGCTACAGCACCCAATTTAGCAATGTTTAAATGCAATGGTTCAATCACTTCATTGGTTGACCACTCAAAATAATTAACACCTTGTTTCCAAATTGGCTTAGGAATAACCCGATCCATTTTATAAAAATGTCTAGGGCGTAATTCTTGCACCTTAAGATTAACTTCAGTCGCATCTGGTAAGTAAAACTTCACCTTACATTTGTTTGGTAATGGTTGCCATTTTTCCCGATGTTGAACCAACGCAGACAGCAATTCAATATCAGCACCGGCAACTGGATGAGGTGCAATTCCTTCCCATCGATCACCACGATTTTTATAATCTAATTCACCACTATATACAGTGTTTACAGTTAATAGCAATATAATAATTAAGATATTTTTTTTAAATAGTAACATTCTTTCCACCCTATTTTGAAATCGTAAAATTATTATAACAAAAAATTTACAACATGAATATTTACGATGAAATTCCTTATCCTTCCTTAGAAAAAGGTATGGAACATAATACGGATAATCAACGTAATTGGAACGATCTAGTCATGCAAGTTCAGGAAATTAAGTGATGTCAATACAATCGACTAAAAGATAATCAATAATTCTCTCTTTCCTACGCACCAGCTTCAATGCCACTAAGTTAAGCAAAAATATATTGTAGTTCAAAGTAAAGCTTTGGTATTATTAACTTATAAATTAAATGCTTACAAAATAAATTTTGGACTCCTAATTCCTTAACTTAATGGCATTGGGGTTTTGGGTGGGCTTTGGTGGATTTACGCTTCGCTCCTATCCACCCTAGTGTGTCCTGAAGAAAAGTGTAAACTTTTCATGCTGTATTTATCTCGTTCCCATGTGTTACATGGGAATGCCGAGTCTCCGTGCTACGGAGTGTGTAATAGGTGTGATATCATATTTAATACATTCACACCGCAGTGCATGGGAACGAGAAAAACAGCCGGGTAGGGTCGGTGCAATGAAACCGACCAAATATAAATACAACCACAATCTTGCCTTCGTATAACTCGAAATGGTCGGTTACGCTTTGCTCCACCACCCCAACTGATTTTCGTTTTGTCCATGAAATATATTTTGACATTTTTTAGCTCTCTGCGTAACATCAGTTAATATATACGAAAACTTGTCGTTCTTTGGTATTTACATGAAAATCCGAATTATAGCCGGGCAATGGCGAGGTCGTAAACTAATAGTTTTGGACAAACCAAACTTACGCCCAACCCCAAATAGATTGCGAGAAACTTTATTTAATTGGCTTACCCCACACCTACCGGGTAGTAAATGTTTGGATGTATTTGCAGGTTCAGGGGCGTTAGGTATAGAGGCAGCTTCTCGAGGTGCTAAATGGGTATTATTAGTGGAAAAAGAAATTGACATTGCTAAAAATTTGCATCAACATCTTATAACTCTAAATTCTAAAAATATTAATGTTAAACAAATAGATGCAGTTAAATTTTTACAAAAAGAATCGCCTGAAATGTTTGATATTATTTTTTTAGACCCGCCTTTTGAACAAAATTTGCTTATTCCTTGTTGTAATTTACTGGAACTATGTCTCAACAAACCAGCCCATATATATTTGGAAACTAATAAAAATATTATAAATTTACCCAGTAATTGGCAAATTATTCGTCAACAAAAAGCTGGACATGTTTTAGGGACTTTGGTGTTTAGGTCAGATAAGTGAACGTACATATACTGTACACGGGTATAATTAAAATTTTTAAAGGAATCCAAGATTTATCTTGGCAATTTCCAAATTAAAATTTGGACTCCAAAAAAAGTTAGTTTATACCAGTGTAAAGTATAACTTCGACTATAGAATTCAAGACTGTCTTAACCAATTATTTTGTGATTCATCGTCATTATAAAAAGATTGCAGTGGAAATAGATATTTAAATCCAAACCTCAGTATTAATAATGCTATACCAGAAGTTATTAAAGTAACTGATTTCATTAATAAACTTATATTTAAATGGTAATAAAAAGCTATTATAAACAAAGTGAGGAATATAATGGCTAAACCCATTAAAACTCGGTTACCACGTTGAAATCCCAATACTAAAATAATAATGGAAGCAATAATACCTGGACTTTGATACAGCAACAAACTAACCAACACTGTACTAATAAAAATTGCGTAACTTTTAGGATCAGAAATGTAGATTTCGTAACTATTAAGCAAGTAAACTTCTAATATTATTAATATTGCCATTAAACCGATTGTAGAATACCACCAAGTTATATTTGGAATATCAGACATATTTGGTAATATGGAGAGCAATAAAACCAATTGCAAAGCTATAACAAACCCATATCCCAACGGTTGATATAACCAAGTCATCATTTTATCCGTCAAATGCTCAGATTCTTTCAACCAATACCAACTAGCTCCAGCAGCTAATAAAACGATAATAATATGTATACCTTGATATAATTCAAACTCATACAATAACACCAAGGCTGCCATGGTTGCTATTAATATAGACATAAAACGCAAGATATGATCTCGATAAATAAAGATAATAAATATTTCTAAAAACCAAGTTACTAAAGCTGCGGTAACTATATTTTCATCGACAATAGCAATGCCACCAACAAATAAAATTTGACCAGTTAAATTTAATGCCAAAGCAAGTTGGTCAACAAATAATCTGTTTTTAGATACAAAATGTAAAAATATTGTCGCGACCAATAATACCAATCCAACCAAAATAGCTGAATTAGCATCATTAATTATTTGGCTGGCAAAAACGAAAATTAAAAATAATATTACTGAAAACCAAGCAGAAATACCTATCAAAGCAGTTATAAACCAAGGATTTGCTTCCGATTGTAAAATTGCAGTTATTTGAGTATTTGTTGGTAACAGTTTTTTTCCTATCAGTTCTTCAATAAGAGTAGTTAATTTCATCTTCCTGTTTCCAGATATTTTTAACATGTAATAACCATTTAGTTGCTAAAGTTGCTTGGCCAATTACTAAAATGGCTAAAAATAAAAACAGCACTATTTCATCCAGAGGTAATAACATTCCAATCAAAGTTGTCAGGGTTGCCAAAACTCCTGATAAGGTAACTGCTAATAGTAGTAAATCATGCCTTTGATAGCGGTAGTACCACAAACTAAAAATGGTTACAAATACATATAATCCAACTGTTGGCCCAAATAACTTATTTTTTTGCCAAATAATATCAAAATCAAAGATAGTAACCAAAGTTGGAATAATTAACGTAGTTATGGTTATTATAAATAATGTAGTCCCAAGCCATTGGTTTTGTAACCATTCAACATTACTTGCTCGTTCCCAAATAACTAAAGCTGTCCCATTTAGAAAAAATAGCAGTAAATATAATTCAATTGGCATTTCAACTCCGGATTGGTCAACTACCTGAATCCAAGCTAAAATTAAGCTAACATTAAGTAAAATTAACCATAACAACCATAAAGGTGCAAATCTATTCACAAATACCCAAGGGAATATTAAAATTGCCCAAAATAGAAAAAGTTCAAACGCATCTGCCCCGGTTTGATAAGTTTGTCCATAAACAGCTAATAAAGATCCAAATAATATAGATGCTGCCAACACTGAGGCCTGAGCGGATAAATGTTCTAGCCCTCGTACTGTTGCGAACAATATCATAATCAATATTCCGGCTTCCAATAAAGCAAACTTAGTAAATCGTCCCATATCGTTCCAATTGTAAGCAAAGAAGAAAACAACTCCAATTGATAATAAAGTAACTCCAAGTAACAAAAATACGTCATCTAAAAAATGTCGCCAAGCTTTACTGTCAGGTATCACTCCAATTCTGCGAAGTGCGTACTCTAAGATATGTGATTCAAGTTGCTCATTACGAGCTAAAATATATAAATGTTCGCGTGTAGCTGGGATATTTGACATAACTTTATAATTAGTTTTTCTAAAAAATCTTTGAATGTTCTTGTTTAAATCGTGTCCATTATTTCGTTATTTTTAAATTCTGACTCAGATAAAACCTGCCAAGCTTATGTTTAGTTAAAACTATTGTATCATAACATGTTATGATATAAAAAATATCTTCTTAGTTGAGGTTACAGTGTAACTATTTAATTTTTAGATTATTTATATTTTAACACTAAAATTACTAATTGAGTAGCATAAAATTACTTATAATTTTGAAATGATTGGTATTTAATCGTAGAGTATCTTAATTCTAAGGTATATCATTTACATGGTGAAAATTATACATATAGGTAAAATTATGTTACTCATTCAAGATGGGTTATGCTACAATCGGATAAAGTGTGAGATTTATCTTGCAAACTAGGATTTGTAGTCATTTTATTGAAGAAAATTGGATAACAACAAATAGGAAAATTATATGCTTATATCCATGCGTCAACTGCTTGATCATGCGGCAGAAAATAATTATGGTTTACCTGCATTTAATGTCAATAACATGGAGCAAGTTCATGCTATTATGCAGGCTGCCAGTGAAACTGATAGTCCGGTTATCATGCAGGGTTCAGCCGGAGCTAGAGCTTATGCTGGTGAACCATTTTTACGTCATTTAATTATTGCTGCTTTAGAAGAATATCCGAATATTCCTATCGTAATGCACCAAGATCATGGTTCTGAACCTTCAGTTTGTTTACGTTCCATTCAAAGTGGTTTTTCTTCTGTAATGATGGATGGCTCATTAATGGCCGATATGAAGACTCCTTCTAGCTTTGAATACAATGTTGATGTTACTAAACAAGTTGTTGATATGGCTCATGCTGGTGGGGTTACAGTTGAAGGTGAATTGGGCTGTTTAGGTTCATTGGAAACTGGAGAAATGGGTGAAGAGGATGGACATGGTGCAGAAGGCAAATTGTCTATGGATCAACTATTAACTGACCCAGAGCAAGCTGCTGATTTTGTTAAAAAAACTAAAGTTGATGCATTGGCAATTGCGATTGGAACTAGTCATGGTGCTTATAAGTTTACTAAGAAACCTACTGGTGAAGTTTTACGAATTGATCGGATTAAAGAAATCCATGCTCGCATCCCAAGTACGCATTTAGTAATGCATGGTTCTTCCTCAGTGCCACAAGAGTGGTTGGAGATCATCAATAATTATGGTGGTGATATGGGACAGACCTATGGAGTTCCTGTCGAAGAAATTGTAGAAGGTTTAAAACATGGTGTACATAAGGTAAACATTGACACTGATTTGCGTATGGCTTCTACTGGTGCTATTCGTAGATTTTTAGAAGAAAACAAATCTGTATTTGATCCACGTAAATTCCTTAAAGAAGCTACTAAAGGTATGGCTGGAATTTGTAAATCTCGCTATGAGGCTTTCGGTTGTGCTGGCATGGCTTCCAAGATTAAACCAGTTTCTTTGGAGGTTATGTTTAATCGTTATAGTAGCGGTGAACTAGACCCACGTATTGAATAGAGGTAATTCTTAATTCTTAATCATTGATTCTTAACTCAATAGTTCAATTTTGAAAGATACAGGTTAAAATTGCAAAAGTCTTTTGTTAAGAATTAAGCATTGAGAATTAAGAATTAAAAAAATGTCAGATAAAATTTATAAATTAGTACTGCTTGGAAAGATTGCGGATGGGCATGATATAGATATAACCCATGAAAAACTGGCACTTGTTTTTGATATTGACCTAAAACAGATTCCCAAGTTGTTAAAAAAACCCACCGTCATCAGAAAAGAATTGACCTATGACGTTGCAGATCGTTATAAAACTGGACTCGAAAAAATAGGGGTATTATGTGAAATAAGACCTCCGCTTGAAACTGATTCTGAGCAATTAACTCCTGTTTCAGAAGATGTTCCTGAGTTAACTGAAAAAATTCCAGAAGATGAAAAAGAAGATAAAGTTGAAGAAATAATAGAATTTGCCCCTACTGATATGAAACTTGATGACACGTTGCGAGTTGTTGATGTAAAAATGTCATTTGGGGCGATATTGTTGCTATGTGTTAAAATTATGCTTGCCTCCATTCCGGCAATGATTATTTTGGGTGGTATCGTATTTTTACTTTATCAAGCTATTATTATGATTAGTAGTTTTATATAATGGGTATTAAAAATGGATAAAGAAAGTCAAAATGTTGTTATAACTGATGTAAAAATACCATTTATGTCAATGGTTGGTTTTATAATCAAAACAACCCTTGCTGCTATTCCAGCTATAATTATTTTGGGAGCAATAATGGTTGGTTTATCTTTTGGTATCAATATTTTAATAGAAATGTTTGATTTGCAAGAGATGTTTAGTTTCATGCAACAGTAGTTAAATTAATTAGGGTGCGGTGAGGTAACAAGCCGCATCTAAAGTTGGTTATGTCATAAGTATCTACATATTCTTCAGATAAAAAAATACTACCAAAACCATCGAAACCCAACAGATATATTCTTATTTTCCCCATTAGCAAAAGCAGCATAAAAAGCATATTTCTTATTAACTTGATACTGTATTTTTCCTCCCCATTCAATATCAAGATTATCTGATTCAGTTCCCAAATACAACCAAGCCTTAGTTTTATTAAAATCAAACCTGAAACCAAAATGTGGACGTAACTGAACCAATGGAGCAAGTACATGTGCCTCCATATCAATCATGCCGTAACTTATAATATTTTGACTCAATTGCCACGCATAACCCCCCCCAAAACTAGCAACCCCATCATATTTATTTTCAATCCGATCAACCCCAAGTCGCAACTTCCAAGACAATTGATTCTCAGTCGCAATTTTAATTGGCAAAGTATTCAGATTCATAACCCGAATTAAATCAAACCTATCCAAAAACAACTCATCTTCCTCAATGCCAATTGCAAGGTCTAAGAGCACCAACTCATCCCCTTCTAAACTGTTTGAACCTGTTAATGTTTTTTTAAACGGAGACCAATTAAACTTAATAAAATTATCAGAAGCGTTTACCAAATCAAAACCCAGTTCCATAGGCAAAGAACCAACTGCTGGAGAAGGTAATTCTGGAATTTGAGAGGGAGGAATTGAACGAGCTGGTAGTTGCAAACGAGCTAATAAAATTTGTCTTTTAAGTTCTTGTTGTTGACGTTCATTTTCAGGAAATCTATATTGGTAATAAGTCAGCAGACTATCTAAAATCAAAATTTTACTTTTAACTGAAAATTGGGCTAAATTATCTTCTGTATTAAGGTAATCATCTTGTTGTAAAATAGTGTTAAAAGCTGCAAGTTCTTTTGGTGTCAATGATTTTAGTTTATGGTATAGCTTCCTTTGATTGGATGGGATAAAACTTACCGATTTAATTAATTTCTTACCAATAGTCTGATTCTGAATTTTATCAAGATGATGCAAACGATGAAACAACTCCACTGGAACATACCATAACAAAACCTGCTCTAACAATTTCTCATCTATCACCAAATCCAATAATTCCGCCAAACGATAAGCACAGTTTTTATCCAAAAAATAATAATCAAATTTATTCCCTACAATTTCCCAAATATGCAATAATAAAAAGGTACGTTGATATTCTGATAATGCTAACTTATAATCCCAAATATCACGCAGTTCAGTACGAGAATAAACTATATCTTGAGTATAAAAATATTTATCAGAAAAACCAGCCTGATATCCACCCCAAATACCTTTTATAATATATCGCAATACATTTTCATTTTTTGGTACTAATGCCCCATAATTAACTGTTGAATCAAATAATTGTTCATTATCAGTTTCAGTATTTAGTTTAAGCAAGGAATGGCCAAAAGTAGAAGCTGGATTACCTAAATAACCACTGACTAAAAGTAAGCTGATTGATTTTACCTTATCAATCAAACCCCAGTTGACTAGATTTTTACATCTGGGTTCTATCAATTTATAATTGGGTAATTCAAGTTGGGTAGAAAGCCAAAAATAACGGGCTGGAAATTTACAACGGGCATGTTTATTTGGATTTTCTTCATCCCAAGGAGCAGAATAGGCTGTAATTGTAGCGGCTAACTCAGCACTGGGATTGGTTTTACCATCTGGAGCTAAAAAAAAACTATCGGTTAAAACTACACTATAATTTTGATTATAATGAATTAATTTTAGCCAAGTTGGATGATTTGCAATAGCTTGAACATTTGCGATGAGAAGGTAAAAGAGGATTAATGATATGCAGAAAGGGCGAACTAAACTATGAATAATCGCCCTTAAATTGAACTTGAAGTTAAATATTCTCACATGCCAACTATATGTTTACAACTAAGTCATATAGTGCATTTGATTTTTCAAAATGGCTTTTATTGATGTAATTAGGGTTAGCAACAATTTTGGCAAAACCACTACGTAAGCTTGCAACCTGTTGAGACTCATGTCCAGCTAATACCATAAGTGAATCAAGATATGTTCCAGTACCATTGGCTAATTCTTTTTCTAATGTTTCATAAGATTCATTAATAAAAGCAGCTATTCTTGCCTTACCACCTTTGCAAGTTTCTGGGGAAGAAGCATTGGAAATTATTGCGGTTGTGCCTAAATCAAAAGTAACATTGGTCACTACTGCTACAATATCATTAGTCGGAGCAATCATTGCACCTAGCCCACAGTCCACATATATGTCAGCAAATTCCCGTGCTGCCATACTGAATTGGGAGTAAACCAATAAGGACACGACAATACCAATCTTAATTATTTTTAGCATATGTTAGCCTTCAGTTATGTAAGTTAATTATTAAACTCAATCTAAGAATAACAATAATTCCACTCATTCTCAAGAATATATTTAAGAAAGTGGACTATCGATTGGCATTTAATCATAGCCAAAAAAAATAGTCAATGTTTTCCTCATAATTAATGCTGTTATTGCATGTTTATGGGATTGGCTTGCTAAGGTAGTATAATATTTTTAGATGCTATAATATACAAAATTATGATCATGTTAAAAGCAGTTTAGTCATATGTATGGCATAAGTAATCAAAATTTGCATTTCAATTATGATATTATGCTTCACTACTTATATAATCAAATGCTGGACTTAAACTAGTTAAAAGGTTTATAATTTCCCATTAATGTTTCTTTTTTAATTGTTTTTTAGAATAAAATTTTTAACACAACCTTCTTTTTTAACTTTTTACGCATTCTTCATCTTCCACTAAAACTATCATGTCTATTTATTATCAACCCCGTATAGGGGAAATGCTTATTGAATCTGGATTCGTAAATTCCCAAGAAGTTGAACGAGCTGTAGAATTTCAATCTCGATTAGGGGGAAAATTAGGAGCAGTACTTATTCGTTTAGGAGCATTGTCGGAAGATAATCTATTAAATACTCTTTCTAAACAATTAGACATACCAGTTATAGAAAATATTCCATTGGATGCGGCCCCATTATTAGAACTAATTGAAAAATCTGAAATTGAACAAGATTGGTGGTTAGATCAAGAAGTTGTTGCATGGGAAATGGATGAAATTATTCACTGTATGAGCCGTGACCCGCTATCTAGTACTATCCATGAAGTTTTCCAGCATATATTTTCAAAACAAGAGATTATCTGGTATTTGTCTCGCCAACAAGATTTAGACCGAATTCTTGATTTATTAGCCAAAGCCAATAATGATGAAAATTTTGGTGATACTGATGATGTTAATTTATTACGAGAATTGGCAGAAGGAGCACCAGTAGTTGAATTTGTGAACAATATGTTGTCTCAAGCAATAGACAAACGAGCTTCAGATGTTCACGTTGAACCGGAAGAACATACTTTTTTTGTACGTTATCGAATTGACGGAATCTTATACGAACATTTAAACCTTCCAAAAGAACGATTTAACCCCATTGCATCCCGAATTAAATTAATTTCTGGCTTAGATATTGCGGAACGCCGTTTACCACAAGATGGAAGATTGAATACTAGAGTTAGTGGTCAAGATTTGGATATTCGGGTTTCTTGTTTACCCGGAGTGCATGGCGAATCTATTGTAATGCGTTTATTGCCTAAAGAACGTCAAACAAGCTCTTTAAAGCAATTAGGATTTGCTCCCGATCATTATAAAATGTTTAATAATTGGATCAGTGAGCCACATGGAATTATTTTGGTAACTGGACCAACTGGTTCGGGTAAATCGACTACATTATACGCTGCTCTTGATGCAGTTAATAACCGCACTCAAAAAATTATCACGGTTGAAGACCCGGTTGAATACCAATTAGGAGGAATTACTCAAGTTCAAGCTCACAGCGATATTGGTTATACATTTGCTGGTGCTTTGCGTTCTATATTGCGGCAAGACCCGGATATTATTATGATTGGCGAAATTCGGGATAAAGAAACATCAGAAATTGCTATTCAGGCTGCTTTAACTGGACATATGGTATTGTCAACTTTGCACACCAATGATGCAGTTAGTGCTTTCACTCGCTTAATTGACATGGGAATTGAACCCTTTTTAGTGTCAACATCGGTGCGAGCTGTACAAGCTCAACGTTTAGTTAGGCGTTTATGTGATTGTGCTACACTATATAGTCCTCTGGATATGATTCAAGAACAAGTAAAACGAATTCTACCAAAAGAGTTAACTAACCAAGCTGCAATGTGGAAACAAGCTGTTGGCTGTCAAAAATGTCAACAAACAGGTTATCAGGGCCGTGTGGGAATTTATGAGTTAGTGTATCTAACTGGGGAAATGCAAGCATTAATTTTAGAAAATGCAACAACGATAAAGATGCGTAAGTTAGCTAGTCAACAAGGATTTCGTAATCTACGAGATGATGGATTTATTAAGGCATATCAAGGTATTACCAGTGTGGAAGAAGTATTGCGTGTTACGGAAGAAATGGGATAAATTATTAATTAAAATTTTATGAAAATAAATTCAAAAATGACAGTTCTTATTGTTGAAGATAGTTTGACATTATTGGTGGCATATAAAGAATATTTGCGTAATGAGACTTGCAAGGTAACTTATGTAGAAACTGGTAATGAAGCTTTGCAACATATAAAAAAATATAAGCCTAATGCTATCCTGCTTGATCTGGGTTTACCAGATATGGATGGTATGGAAATTCTAAAATATGTAAATGAAAATCAGTTACCATGTTCAGTAGTAGTTGTCACCGCTCAAGGTTCAGTGAATGTTGCAGTGGAAGCTATGCGTAATAGAGCTTTTGATTTTGTTGAAAAACCATTTGATGGACAACGGATTATAGTAACTATACACAATGCTTTACAAAATCAACAGTTAAAATATAAACTAGAATTGTATAAAAAAATTGACCGGGTTGAATACTATGATTTCGTCGGTGCTTCTCCACCAATGCAAGCAGTTTATCAAATGATCGAGAATGCGGCATCAAGTAAGGCTACAGTGTTTATTACTGGTGAAAGTGGTACTGGTAAAGAACTTTGTGCGGAAGCTATTCATAAATGCAGTCCGCGTAGTAAAAAACCATTTGTTGCTTTAAACTGTGCTGCAATTCCTAAAGATTTGATGGAAAGTCAAATTTTTGGACATGTTAAAGGGGCATTTACTGGAGCAGTAAGTGATCAAGATGGTGCGGCAGTTCAAGCTGATGGTGGTACTTTATTTTTGGATGAAATAGGAGATATGAGTCCAGATTTACAAAGTAAGTTATTGCGTTTTGTACAAACTAGCACCATTCAAAAAATTGGTGGCAGTAAGCTAAGAAAAGTTGATGTGCGATTTATTTGTGCTACTAATCGTGATCCTTTGCTAGAAGTGCAAGAAAAACGCTTCCGAGAAGACCTTTATTACAGATTACATGTTATTCCTATAACCCTACCACCATTACGGGAACGTGGCGATGATATATTGTTAATTGCTAGGGATTTTTTGGAAAAATATGCTAAAGAAGAAGATAAATTGTTTACTGAATTTTCCACTGATTCTGAAGCTGTTTTGCTAAGTTATGACTGGCCCGGCAATATAAGACAATTGCAAAATATTGTGCGTAATGTTGTGGTATTGAATAATAGTAAGCAAGTTACTCCAGAAATGTTACCCGAACCATTAGATAAATTATCCCAAGAATATAAAACTATAACTAATGAGTCAGACTTAGATTCAAATTGTAAAACTGTTGATTCTGTAGTTTCAACATTTACTCGCCGTAAGAATATTCGCCCACTTTGGCAAGTAGAAAAAGAAGCCATTCAATATGCAATCAAATTATGTAATGGTAGTATTTCTAAGGCTGCTGGACTATTGGAGGTCAGTCCATCAACTTTATATCGTAAATGCCAGAGTTGGGAAAAAAGAGAATAATGTGGTAGTCCTTAAACATAGATAGCTTCAGACATTTAAGGAAGGTTTGCTTTTAACTATATGTTATTGGATTGGCAAAATTGTTTGCTACTCAAACTTCCATCTGCCTATATTCCTATCTTGTTTACATAATTTATCCAATAACTTACGATATTTTGAACGTGGTATTTCCACCGCTCCGAAATGACGCAAATGGTCACTTGTTATTTGACAATCAATTAATTCATATCCCCAGTTTTGTAACTGCCATACAAAATTGACAAACGCAACTTTGGAAGCATCACTAACTCTGGTAAACATGGACTCTCCAAAAAAAACCTTTCCTAATGCTATTCCGTATAAACCACCAACTAAGTTGTCTTCATACCAAGCTTCAACGGAATGAGCGACCCCCCTCACATGTAGATGATAATAAGCAGCCTGCATATCATCAGTTATCCAAGTTCCATTCTGATTATGTCGAAAACCAGCACACGCTGTAATAACCTCTTTAAAACTTTGATCTAAAGTAAGAGTAAACTTATTCTTTCGCATAATTTTTCGTAAACTTCTTGCGACCTTTAACTGTTCAGGAAATAACACCATACGCTGGTTTGGAGACCACCAAAGAATAGGTTCATTATCATTATACCAGGGAAATATCCCCAATTTATAAGCCATTATTATTCGTTCTTCGCTCAAATCCCCACCTATGGCAATCAATCCATCCGGATATTGTAATGCTTGTTCTAAGGGTGGAAAATCATCCACTTTGGCTTTGTCAGGAATCCAATAAGGTTTTTGCATTTAATTGATTTTCAAATACCTAAAATTAAAACTTAGCAACTTTCAAAAGTGGCTGATTTTTCTTCACGGATGCTGCGAATAAAATCACGCCTTTCATCAAGTGCTTGGGCTGTAGTCTCATGGCCTTGCTGACGGGCATTATGAATAATTGTACTGAATGCAATATCAGCTTTATCAGTTAATAACTCCTGATGTTGCTCGATTATTTCAGTAGCTTCTTCCATAGTTGTAGTTTGAATAAAAATATCTATTGCTTGGTACAGTTCTGATTTTTGATTTTCCATAATTTATGGTTTAGATAAGAAATATTTAAGGACTTACATATTGACAAAAACATTATTTTATAAATTTATGATATTGGTATATCATAGCAGTTATATTACCATAATATGGATTATTTAATCTATAATTTATGCATAGATTTTTTTTAAATGAGTTATCATGTGTTATATTAGACAATAGGCGATATAAGGAACATTAGAATGACTACAATTTCTACAAGGCCAATGACTCATAAAATATCCAAACCGGAAACGATGGAATGTGGTGCTGCCATAAGTTCTGGTCAGATGGAAAAATTTGTAAGCAGTTTTCAGCAGAGTACTAGACGATGGGAAATCATTGTTTACCCAGCTATGTTTGCCTTTGTTATATTAGCCGGTTATGGTTTTTTCTTGATCTATAGCTTAACACATGATATGAGTTCTATGGCACGCAGCATGGATCCGAAAATGGGTCAACATATGGGTTCCATGACCGAAAGTATTTCCACTTTATCAGAACAAATTCAAATTATGTCAGGTCAGGTACAGATGATGACTCGTACTATGAGTGATATATCTGTTAAACTGGATACTTTACAACCTATGTTAGGACATATTGCTCAAATGGATCACTCCATGATTAATATAACAACATCATTGGGCAGTATAGATAAAATGATGACCAAAATGGATGACTCAATGACCCGTATGGATGGTTCAATTGGTAATATAGATTCTTCTATTTTAACAATGGATGAATCAATGCAAAACTTGGATCAGTCAATACGTGTAATAACTTCTACAACTGACCAAATGCGACGTGATTTAACTATGATGAATCATGGGATGTCAAGTCTATCAAGACCAGCATCATTTGCCAATAATTTTATGCCTTGGTAATAAATAGATTTTAAAACAAACTCTTAATAAAACTTTTTAACTGGAGGTTATCAATATGCTTGTGAAAGAAATTATGACTCGTGCTGTTAGGACGATTAAACCAGATACTCGTTTGACTGAAGTGGCATCTGTCATGTGCCTTAATCGTTTCAGTGGTTTACCAGTAGTTGAGAAGGACAATATAATTGTTGGAATTTTATCAGAACAAGATGTGTTACGTTATCTGTTTCCAGAATTAAAGGATGTCATGACTGGTCTGGGAGCTCTTGATTTTGAAAATAGGGAAGAAGAATATAAAAAAGTTTTGCCATTGAAAGCTGCCGATCTTATGACCAAAGAACCGGTAACAGTTACCCCTGACATGCCTATTTTGAAATCAGTTTCGGTCATGGCCAGACGTAATTTTCGTAGAATTCCAGTTGCTGATGGTAATAAACTAGTAGGTATAGTTAGTCTAGGTGACATTCATCGGGCAATTTTTATGCAAAGCTTCTCTGCACATTAAACTTAACTTTAATTGGTGGTAATAATGTTTTAACCCCTTTCGGGGTTTACACCACCAGTTTACACATCTAATCCTTCTACATATTCTTGCAAATTTTTAATTTGTTGTCTAGTAACGCGTTCTAAGCAATCAAACTTATGAAAATCATAACCCACTTCTCCTTCTAAATCTACCACAGTAAATATGCAATAATTCCATCGAAATTGTTTCCATGACTTCTGAGATTTATTTAACAATCTTTTAGAACGTTTGCTAATATCTTGTTGATTTTTAATGGTTATAACCTTCTTATTTAATTCCTTCTTAGAACTTAAATAAGCTTTTTTTGCACAGGAATTCATTTCTTTAATATCGTTAGTATTTTCACAATTGGAAACTGTTTCCGCCATAATGCCTTGTCCCACCAAAATTAACACTACGGTTAATATAACTTTTTGTAACATAAGACTTAATCTCCACATATAATATAAACTGTCCGGGATTATACCAAAAAATAAAGAAAATGGCAATTTAACCAAGATTAATCAATAGCAGTCAAAGGGTATTTTAAAAAATAGGAATCCATTCGAAGCTAACATTTTTTCAAATTCCATTAGTTCACAGATTTTAAATCACTTAATTGCTGCTAATACATGATTAGAATTAACTATCCCCAAAAGCTGACGCTGTTCATTTACGATTGGTAATTGCCAATGCCAGTCGGCTAAAATAGGAATTAAAGTTTTAAGAGAATCATTAATATTAGCAGTTGGTATTGTTGTATCTATCAGGTTTACAATAGTTTTTTCATCATTAGCTGTTTGTAATTTCTCTATATTAATCATACCTAATAAAATGTTAGTAGATTCTACTACCAAAATATTAGATAAGCAGTTATCTCTCATACGAGTCAAAACATTTTGAGGAGAATCATTAGGAGAGACTGTTATAGTAACTGGAACCATAGCTGATTTAGCAGTAAGAACTTTTGATTTATCTACATTTTCTATAAATTTTTGTACATATTCATCGGCAGGCGATAGTACAATTTCTTCTGGCGTACCAATTTGCACTATTTGACCATCTTTCATCAGTATTACCCGATTGCCTATTTTCAATGCTTCATCCAAATCATGAGTGATAAACAAAATAGTTTTGTGCATTCGAACTTGTAATGCCAACAATTCATTTTGCATATCTCCACGTATCAATGGATCTAATGCACTGAAAGCTTCATCCATAAGCAAAATATCAGGCTCTACCGCTAAAGCTCTTGCCAATCCGACTCTTTGCTGCATACCACCACTTAGCTGGTTGGGTTTAGCTGTCTCCCAATCTTCCAAACCAACTAATTTTAAAGCAGAACGTGCTTTCTCATAACGTAATTCTTTATCTATAAGTTGAATTTCTAACCCAAAAGCAACATTATCAAGAATATTACGGTGTGGAAATAAAGCAAAATGTTGAAATACCATGCCAAATTTTTGTCGCCGTAGCTCTAGCAAGGCATGGTGGTCCAACTGTCTCTTATACCCCTCTCCGAGCCCACGATACTCGACGGAAACACACAATAACAATATAAGTTACTTCAACGTCTGTTTACAATTGCACATCTAATATTATGAGAGTGATGACGT
>JAUCGN010000154.1 GCA_030378125.1 Thiotrichales bacterium HSG1
TCCTATATTTAATAGCACTATTTTAGTTATAATGCTAAACAAACTTTTGGTAGAAGCCTTGCAGGAAGGAGAGTTAGAATTCCTGAAAAATAAATATTACTCATTAAAATACAAGATGTTAATTTAGAATTTAGCCTAACCATGATTGGTGATAGATTAGTTGCCTGTAACCATCGTTTTCCAGATATTAGCATTGAAGGTAAACTATATGACTTTTAAAACAAGCCTATCCAGATTCATATTTTCAACAACCAGTTGCTCGTGCTAGAGTAGCGACTGCTAACCGTCCTATGTGTTGTGCTACTGGAGTTTGTACCTTATGTCCAGCCGATGCTAAATTTACTATTCAAAATGAAATGGCTCATTTATATCAAGATTCACGAGTTAGTTTGATGTTGGAATCTGAAGCTTTGGCTGTGGAAACTGAAGGAGGTCAAGCAACTGGTGTTAGATATAAACAAAATGGAAAAGAATTAGTTGCCAAAGCAGATCTGGTAGTTTTGGGAGCTAACGCAATTTTTAATCCCTATCTATTGCAACGCTCTAATTTAACTCATCCATTGTTAGGTAAGCGTTTACACGAACAAGTTGGTCAACATGTAAGGGTCGATTTAGCTGGAGTCCATAATTTTCAAGGTAGCACTATGATAACCGGGCATGGTTACATGTTATATGATGGCCCTCATCGTTCTAAACATGCTGCTTGTATTATAGAAAATTTTAATATTCCCTTGTATAACTTACGGTTAGAAAGGGGTAAATGGCGACAAGTGGCTTATTTTAAATTTATTTTTGAGGATTTGCCCAGTAATGATAACTATGTTGCGATCAGTGAAAAATCTCCACATCTACCTAAAGTAGTATATCCACACCATTCTGCTGATGCTCAACGTGGAATTGATAATTTGCCAACAGTGCTATCAAAAATATTGGCTCCACTGCCAGTTGAGGATATAACTTATCAATATGTTACTGATACTGAAGGACATATACAAGGAACCACAATTATGGGCAACGCTCCGGAAACTTCGATTGTGGATAAAAATTTAGTCCATCACCAAGTGCGTAACTTGATGGTACTAGGTAGTAGTGTTTTTCCAACTTGTTCTCCGGCTAACCCAACTTTGACCTTATCTGCTTTATCACTATTAGCTGCGGATCGGCTTTTTTCAAGTCAATCTTAAATCTGGTAGGTTTGATTGGGATTAGTATAAATAATTTTATACCTCTAATCCCATATCATTTAATTTCAAAGTTAAATAAGGATTGTAATATGGATCGCCTCGCTCCAACCAATCGTGCCACTGCTTGGCAAAATATTGTTCATCTGGCCAATCTAATTGTAAATCAATAGCCGTAAAACGAGCAAATGGATTGTAAACAATACGTTTACCAATATTCAAACTGCGAAGTGCAAAATCCAATAAGGCATGAGACCCAATATAATCAGTATCTAAACCATTCAAATCTTGCCATAAACTATGTTTTAACACACAACAGGATGGGTGTGGAGAGCTAACATTACGAACAATTTTAGTGGCAGCCATATAACCGGGAGTATCTTCTGGAAAACCAGCATAAACTGCCATTGGTATACCAGTTGGTTGTTGTACTAATCCAGCATGTAATATATTTCCTTGTTTATCAATTATCTTTCCGGTAACTATCCCTACATCTTCTATTTGTAACCAAGAGACTAGTTCAGTAATTGATTCTATATTTATAGCCTCTACATTTGGACCAAGAATTACCAACGACTGGTCGCAATTTACAAATGCTTGGTTAATTTGAATGGCATAATTTTGTAAAGAATTCAATTGCAATATTTGATAATCATCTGATAGTGATTCAAATGTAACTTGGTAATGACCTCTCCATAATTGTTTGTTTTCACTAACTTTAGCTTTCAAACCTCGTCTAGTTAAGGAGTCTTGTAGTGCTTGTAACCCGGCTATGTAGGCGTATTCTTTAGCATTATGTTCCATTGAAACTGATTGTTCGTGTTGTCGCCAGTGGTATAAAACTTTGTGAATATGTTGTACTTGTGGACTTTTTTCAGCAGCCCGCAAAATTAAATCATAATCTTGAGAACCTTCTTTGCCGATCTGTACACCTTGTAACTGTTCCAAAAAAGTTCGCCGATAAACCATCATGTGAAACAAATAATTACCAGAGAATAATGTTTCTGGTGACCAATCAGGCTTAAATAGGTGCATGAAACGCAAACCATTTGGAGATAACTCATCTCGATCTGAATAGATAATATCTGTTGTTGGATGTTTTTGTAGAGTTTTTGCTACCCAATACAAAGCGTCTGTTGCTAAACGGTCATCATGATCTAAAAAGACTATAAAGTCACCATTAGCCATTGCAATAGCTTTATTAGTTGCTCTACAAATCCCTTGATTATTGGGAAAGGTATGTAAATGTAAACGTGGGTCTTTTACAACAGATTTTAAATATTTTTTAGTTTCAACTTTATCACTACCATCATCAACTAAACACATTTCCCAATTAGGATATGCTTGAGTTTGAACTGAATAAATACACTCATGTAAGTAATCTGGATTGATGTTAAAAACTGGAGTTACAATAGTAAATAAGGGGAGTTTTGGCCATGATAATGCTTCATCATGTAGCCGCTGCCAGTCATGTAGAGTCAAGAAACTGTGATGAAATATCCATGCTTGGTATTCTATCCATTCACTAGTAGCCCAAAGTCTAAGTTCAGCTTCAGTTGGTTTGTTAATCAATTTAGATTTTTTCCACCAGTGAGTGTTCAAACAAAATTCCTCTTTGATTCAAGCAATTGAACTATTTTTTCTAGATAATGTAGGAAGGAACCTAAATATTCTTCTGGTTCTAAAGAGTCTAAAAAGTTTTTCAGATACAAACCTAACTCAGTGCTTCCCCCCAAACGTAGACGACGGTTGAAAAATAATGTATCTGGGTCTTCACGGCGAGTAGTCAGTAATAAAAAGTCATATAGTTTACCTTCAATGCTAATATCTGGAAAACGATGGTTACAGGCAACTAATCTATCACCAATCATGGTTAGGCTAAATTCTAAATTAACATCTTGTATTTTAATGAGTAATATTTTATTTTTCAGGAATTCTAACTCTCCTTCCTGCAAGGCTTCTACCAAAAGTTTGTTTAGCATTATAACTAAAATAGTGCTATTAAATATAGGAGGTACAAAACCTATTGGAAAGGATAATATGTGAGGTAATTCAGGAATGTTGGTGTTCATTATTTTGTTGATAAAGGTATAAAGCTGATCGGATTATAACAGATTTGTGAAAAGATAAGAAGAGTTTAAACAAAATCATGCGGTACATTGAAGATAAAAATGAAGGAGTCTTGAAATATGTTGAACGACAAAAACTCATCAAATTTATTTTAACCAATTTAAGCATCAATACTTAGGACAGTTTTGAAGGTGAAAACTCAATGGACGTAAAGGACTGTTATTATAATAGATATCTTTCCTATTAAATTGTATTTACTTTTATAATAAAATACTTAAACAATAATGGTTATTTCTATAAGTTATTGAGTTTTAAGAAATTAATGCTATTTAGGAAAGATATCTATTTATTGGAAGTCAATCTGCCATTTTAAGGATTTATAATTCCTTTGAACAAGATTATATTTGATTTTAAAGACAGGCAAGATTACCATCAATATGAATCTTTCCTATCTTAAAAAACTATACAATCTTGTTCAACATTAGTCCTTATCAATTACCTTCAAAAGGTAAGTCTGCAAGTTGTTTATAATGACGGAATCGCTTATCAACATTTTCCTGTGCCTGCTCAAAAAGCTTTTCAGCCTTCTTAGGGTCCAGACGAGAAAGCATATTGAAGCGTGTTTCTGTCTCCATAAACTCTTTAATCGAAATTTTAGGCTTCTTTGAATCCAATCGCAACGGATTTTTACCTTCTTCCTTCAAGCGTGGATCGTAACGGAATAAAGGCCAATGTCCACTATCCACTGCCAATTGCTGCTGCTGCAAATTCAGCGACAAATCTATACCATGTGCATTACATGGACTGTACGCAATAATTAACGAAGGCCCATCATAAGATTCTGCTTCAAAGAAAGCCTTCAAGGTATGTATGTCCTTAGCACCAAAAGCTACTTGTGCAACATATACATGCCCATAAGACATTGCAATTATTCCTAAATCCTTCTTAGCAACCGGCTTACCACCCGTAGCAAATTTTGCCACTGCACCAATCGGAGTAGCTTTAGACATCTGTCCACCAGTATTAGAATAAACTTCAGTATCCAGTACCAGTATATTAACATTGTGCCTTGAAGCTATTACATGGTCAACTCCACTAAAACCAATGTCATAAGCCCAGCCATCACCACCAAATATCCACACGCTTTTCTTTGCTAAACAATCAATTACTGTCTCAAGATTACGTGCTTCTTCAGATTCAATTGATTTCAACTTGTTTTTTACTTCATTCAAGCGTTCACGCTGTTGAAAAATACCCGGTTCCGTAGTTTGATCAGCATTT
>JAUCGN010000155.1:0-3837 GCA_030378125.1 Thiotrichales bacterium HSG1
TTACCACGTTTTAATTCTGTAAAAGTAACAATTATATCAACAGTTCCTTTGCTGGGGCGAAAGGTAGTGGAAGTTAATTTACCACTTTTTTTCCAATTGAGCAGTAATTTAGCTAATTCTGGAGCTATTGATTTTAAGGAATGTCCATCGAGATTTTCATTTAATCCTAATAACTTACAAGCAGTATCATTAAAAAGTAGAATACGTCTAAAAACATTAACCACCATAATTCCAGAACTTATATTTTGGACAATTTGGTCGTTGAGTTGTTCCATGTAAAGCAAATCTAGTCCATGTTTTTTAGCCAAAGCTTCACTAGTTTTGACTCTTCTAGCTAAAATATGGGTTAAAAATGCAGTGGCAAAAAAGCTTATCCCCAATATACCAGCGTAAGTATAATTAACATAAACAGACCAATAGTATATGTCGGCTATGGCAACCTGTATTAATATACTTATACTAGCAACTGCAGCAAAGAAAAAAGTGGTGTGTCCGGCAGTATGCCCTTCGGAAAGTAAACCTCCACCTGCGAGAGCAACAATTAACAACACTCCTAAACCGCTATGTACTCCACCACTAGCGTGCATCAATATGATAATGGCGAAAATATCGACTAAAATTTGTCCAACAACTTGTAAATGAATAGATGGCCAATGATGCTGAATAGTAAAGACACTAAAAATGGCGAAACTAAAATATAACCAACCGGTTACTAAAAATAAACGAGTGTCAAAAGGACCTATGAAATCAGGAGCAACATCAATAAAAACTACCACAATAAAAATTGCTGCTACTATGAGGCGGTATATATTGAATAAAAAGAGTGGTTGCCAACGTTGAGTTGAGTTGGAGGTCATAATTGACTATGTTCTTTACAACAAAAATTAGCGTTGCCAACTCGAATAGATTCATTTACTGGAATATGTAAACCACAGTATTTACATGACACCATAGGTATTTGTTTTACATTAGGTTTATCTTTAATTTTGTTAGCATTTTTTCTCTTAAAAAAACTCCACACTATCCAAATTAATACTAGGATCAACAATAAGCGTATCAAGTTCATAGTTGGTTCTCATTTTATGAATAAATTTTGGTTGTCCTGAATTAGTATGGAACGATATTGCTTCATTGGTTACATTGAACAATAAGTTGGGTTAAAATATCTATCATTGGTTGTAATCGGTTTGTAGCAATAAATTCATCTGGTTGATGAGCTTGTTCAATATCTCCTGGACCTAAAACAATGGTTTGCATACCTAATGCTTGTAAATAAGGTGCTTCAGTAGCATATGCAACTGCTCCTGATGGCTGGTTGGTTAAACGTTCGGTAATTGTAACAATTTCTGCATCATTTGGAGTTTCCATCGCCGGAATTCCATCAAACAAAACTTTAAATTTTATATCTAAACCACTATTTTGTAATGTATTTTTTACTAACTGATGCAATGTTGAACGCAATTCAGTTAGGTTCATGCCCGGCAATGGACGCAAGTCCACATATAACTCGCAATCTGCACATATTCGATTAGGACTGTCACCGCCATGAATATGACCTAAATTCATAGTTGGTACTGGAATTTGAAATGCAGAATTATTGTGTTTAACTTGTAATTGTTCTCGCCATTTTAGTAATTCCCCAATAACTTGATACATACCTTCCAATGCATTATTTCCTAAACAAGGATTGCTTGAATGTCCTGATTGCCCATGCAAACAAATGGAATCCATCATTATTCCTTTGTGCATCCTTATTGGTTTTAATCCGGTTGGTTCTCCTATTAAGGCATATTTAGCTCTAAGATTGGAATTTAATGCTTTAGCACCTGCCATGTTAGTTTCTTCATTTGCAGTGGCAAGTATGGTAATTGGATGATTTAGCTGTATTCCATTAGCCAACACCTGTTCAACAGCAGTTAATGCCAAAGCAAAAAATGCTTTCATATCACTGGTTCCTAATCCATATAGACGATCATCCTGTTCAGTGAGTTTAAATGGGTCAAACTGCCAATTGTCATAAGGTACAGTATCAGTATGACCAGCCAAAACTAAACCATCATTACCAATGCCTAAAGTAGCTATCAAATTGAATTTATTTGAATAATTAGGAATAGGCATGATTTCACATTTGAAACCTAATTCATTACACCAAGTCGCTAGTA
Organism: Thiotrichales bacterium HSG1; assembly: GCA_030378125.1. Lineage (GTDB taxonomy): Bacteria > Pseudomonadota > Gammaproteobacteria > Beggiatoales > Beggiatoaceae > DRQV01. The sequence goes on from JAUCGN010000155.1 coordinate 2,163, forward strand.
AGTCAATTACTGTTTGGTTACTCTGATCTTTTAATGGATCATTACAGCTGATAGAAGGTATTGCTATCAAGTCACTGATCATGTTTAAAGTCGAAGGAATCTTCATATTTTTCAATATACCATTGAGCTTTTTGTTGTAAATAGTTTAAATTTAAATGAGTTTGTATGCGTATTAAAACTTCTTCCTTTTGAAATGGTTTAGTAATATAATCAATTGCCCCAAGTTCAAAACCTTTAACTTTATCTTCTGCCCCTGTCAATGCAGTCATAAAAATTACTGGAATATTTTCAGTTTTAGGGTTAGATTTTAACTGTTCACAAACTTCAAATCCACCCATTTTTGGCATCATTACATCTAATAAAATTAAATGTGGAGCAGATAAATCAACTATTTCCAAGGCATCTTTACCATTTTTGGCCATCAATACCTTAAATTGTTTATCAACCAAAAATTTGGATAATACCTTTATATTTTCAGATACGTCATCCACAATTAAGATAGTAAGGTTCTTTGGCATTGTTAGACTTAACATCCTTTCACAATTTTTTAAATGGACTTGAGCAGCATAATCATTCGTATTTACTTTTAATACTTTCTCAAACAATAGTTTAGCATCAGCTATCGCACCTGAATTATATAATACAAAACCGGGTTCAAAATCTTCAATACTTATATTTTTTAAGTTTATAGTTTCTGGTGAATCAGCGTCAAACACTTCATAAACTGTAACTTCTTTTGATTTTCCTTGCACTTTGGTTGAATCAATAATACGCATCATATATTCATTTGGATCGACCAGTTCTTCATAAGTATGTTCAGTAATTAATAATTGGGTGCCATAAACTTTGGTTAAACCTTCAACCCTTGAAGCCACATTAACCGCATCTGAAATTACTGTGCCATCCATCCGATTTCTACCGCCTACAGTACCAATCATCAAAGCACCAGTATTTAATCCTATCCCTATTCTTATTGCATCATATCCAGCTTCCATCCTCCCATTATTATAATCAACCAGCTTTTTCAACATTGCTATTGCCCCACACACAGCATCATCTGCGTTGTGAAACAAAGCCATGATCGCATCTCCAATATATTTATCAATAAAACCATGATGTTGATGAACTACTTCATCCATTTGACTTAAATAGGAATTTATAAAATTAAAGTTTTCTTGAGGGGTCATTTTTTCTGACAGTGATGTGAAATTACGAATGTCAGCAAATAAAATCGTCATTTCTTTTTCAACATGTTCCCCAAGATTAATATCAATTATACTTTTTTTCTCCAATAAACTTAAAAACTGACTTGGCACAAATCTTTCGTAAGATCGGTTAAGAGAAGCAAGTTCTTCAATAAATTTAATACGTTCTTCCTCAGCCTTCCAACGTTCAGTAATATCTTGAAAAGCTGCCATTGCGTAAATTAGTTCTTCACATTCATCGAAAATAGGAGTTCCCCAAACTTCAAGCGGTACAATGTCCGTACCTCGATGAATTTCCATATTGTCAATAGTAGAAAAATTACCTTGTAATGCTTGGATAAGTGGTCTTAATTCATTTGGATATATAACATCGGAACCAGCAGAATAAGCTTGATAAATCTCTGGTAATTTTCCAGTTATATAAAGTTTATCCCCAATAATTTCCCTAGCTTTTTGATTAGCATAATAAA
>JAUCGN010000155.1:3847-4493 GCA_030378125.1 Thiotrichales bacterium HSG1
CCATCAGCATCTAGCACAAACACTCCTATTGACACCGCATCCAAAAATTGAGCTAATTTTTCTTCGCTAGCTTTTATTGCATGTTCTGCCTCATTTTGTAGTTGCACATTACTGGATCGTAAACTCTCAGTTCTTGTAGTTAGTTGGCTTTGTTGTTTATCCCCCATTTTAACCAAAAATTTAGTCTGTTTTAACAGTTTTTTATAGTCTTTGGATAATTTTTTAAAATCTTGTAATGGTATTTTATTATCTTTACACTGTTTTATTTCATTGTATGAATTTTCTAAGAGCATTATAGCTCAATGTGATAAACAACCAAATATATTGCCAATTACAACAAAGGATTACCCAGTACCTGCTCAACGACCTATGTATTCTGTGTTGTCAAATGATAAGTTGGCTAAAACTTTTGGAATTGTGTTACCAAATTGGAGTAATGGATTAAATCTTTGTTTAACTTCAAGTAATTAAAGATATATTTGAGATAACTTTGGTGGGCAACAGACGTTGCACACCCTAATTTATTCTAAACCACTAATACTTACCGTTAAATTTGAGAAATTTAAAATGTCAGATACGATATTTCAAGAAGAAGAAAAGATATTAGAAAAAGCATACAATGAAATAAAACAGTGTAAAGATAATA
>JAUCGN010000156.1 GCA_030378125.1 Thiotrichales bacterium HSG1
CTGAAAACTTTATTAATTATAGTAGATAATGAAGCCAGTCAACAAAAAATAATGGGGTTGGTAGCGGATAAAAACTTGGAAACAAAAATATCCGCAACTAGCAAAGATGCCTGTCAAAATCTACTGGAAACAACCTATGATTGTGTTATTCTGGACATGAATTTAGAACAAGGTTCAGGTGGTAGTGAACTGTTAGGAAAAATGCAACAGGAGGAATCCCCATCTTGTAAGGTTCCAATTATTGTTTACATTGATCGTGATTTAACTCCAGAAGAAGATGTATTGTTACAAGATTGCTCTAATAATATTCCAATTAAATCAGTTAGTTTGCCTGAAGATTTGGTGGATGAAGTGAGTTTATTTCTACATCAAATAGAAAATAACTTATCTGTTGATAAACGTAAAATGTTACATATGGTACATGATAAAAAAGCCATTTTAGAACATAAGAAAATTCTAATTGTCGATGATGATGAAAGGAATATCTTCGCATTGGCTACAATATTGGAAAACCATGAGGCTGAGGTCGTTTGTGGGTTTACTGGCAAAGAAGCCTTAGATAAATTAGAAGCAAATAATGACATTGCGATGGTTTTAATGGACATAATGATGCCAGAGATGGATGGTTATGAAGCAATACAAGAGATTCGCAAACAGTTAAAATACCGTGAATTACCTATCATAGCTCTCACCGCTAAAGCCATGAAAGATGATAAAGCTAAATGTATTGAAGTTGGGGCAAATGATTATTTAGCCAAACCGGTTGATGCGGATAAATTGCTGTCCTTGATGCGGGTTTGGTTGTATCAGTAAATTAAAAATTAGGGTAGTCCTAAATAATGTAGTGATGAACTCAAAAAACCTACTAGGTTCACCACTATTCTTAGTTTAAGACTACCGAAAATTTTAATTTCCACTCTGTAACAAAGCCTGCATCTTAGTACGAGATTCCGCAGTATTCATAGTGATTCCAATATTAGGCATCACTTGTTCTAACAATTCTAATTGGGTTGTGGTAAATTCATGGAAAGAACCAATTTCAATCGCACCTTTCACGCTATTTTCATACATAAATGGCATAACTAAAATATTTCTGGGAACAGCTTCACCAGTACCAGATTGAATGCTTACATAATCTTCTGGTACATCTGTCACTAAAATTTTTTGTTTAAATGCGACTTGTCCAACTAAACCTTCGCCAATCAAATATTGGTCAGGTCGTTCGTTATTTTTAGCATAAGCATAAGTAGAAATTATTTTTAAATAAGGCTGATCTGCATCTTCTTGTAATAAATAGAATAAACCAACTTGTGCTTCCACATATTCACATAAAAAATCAATTACATTTTTCGCTAATATAGTAATATTTTGTTCGCCCCTAATTAGCTCATTTAAGTTAGATTGACCAGTTTTTATCCAGTTTTGTTCATTATTCACGATGGTAGTTTGCATCAATTTGGTAGATGTTGTATCCAATGCAGTCTTAATTTGAATAAAATCACCATGATATTGTGCGTTAGCAATTATTTTTTTACCTTCTGCTAGTCCTTTAGAAACTTCGATAATATCTACAATTACTGTTTTAAGGTTTTGTACCATAACTTGTATATCTGCATAAATACCAGTAACTACTTCAGTTTCATATTTAATATCTAAGTTACCGTCTGCAATTTTTTTGGTTATGGCTGCTATTTTTGCCGGTTCACCACCTACTTGTTTTAAAATTTGTTTGATTATAACAGTAGAAACTAATGAAGAAGTAAAGATTAGCAAAATCACTAAAACAACAATCATAGTTATAGCTTCCCAACGAGATTGTAAGGCATTTTTATTCAGTATTTGCATATTTTCACGATGTTGGGTTATCAAGTTACGTAAATCATTAATGGTTTTTTTATAAGCTAATTTTCCATCCTTGACAATTAAATTTAATGCATCTTCTTTAGTAAAATCATTACTAAGAGTTAAGATTTTTTCGGCTACTTGTTGAAACTTTTGCCAATTATCTTTGAATTGCTCCAGAGTTTGTGCATGTTCAGCAGATTCTCCTTGATGCGAAACATAAGTATTTTCAAGTTCTTCTAAAGACGTTGTAATTTGTTTGTCCAGCTTCACCATGTTAGTTTCTAATTTTTGCATAACTTCATAATCAGAAATACCACTATGTTCAATCAAGATTAACCATCTTTCCCAAGCAATAGTTTCTAGGCTGTTAATCTTCAAAATTGGTTCAACTTCCAATTTAGACATCAATGAAGAGGTATTAGCAACATGGTTAATATAATAATATCCAATTCCACCAATACTTGCTAAAAAAATGATAGTTATTATTGTATTTATTAAAAATTTGTAACGTATTTGCATAAGTATTTCCCTTAATTATTTTCACTGGAGTGATAACTTTATAACAGATGTTGCGCAGAAAATAGTTATACCTTTTTAATTGTTTGAATCAGAATTTTCAAAATTAAAAGTCAAATTCATTAGCTTATTATGGTTTTAAATTCTGTTAATTCTTCAATTCTGCAAATTCTGATTCAGACACTTAATCTCTATGCGTAATATCAGTCTATTAAATGACATAGTGTACAACTTAAAACTTTTCTTTAGATGATATAGCCCTAAATATCTTAATTCTAACATATAATTAAATACCACTTTAAGTGTTCATTACCGATACAACCAAACTCGCATCAGCGACAGCAATTTATCCGCATCAACCGGTTTGGCTAAATAATCATTTGCCCCAACTTCAATACATTTAGCTTTATCATCTTTCATAGCTTTGGCAGTGAGAGCTATTATTGGCAATTTACGATATTTTGACTGTTTACGAATCTCTTGTATTGCTTCATAACCATCCATATCCGGCATCATTATGTCCATTAAAACCATCGCAATGTCATTATTTTCTTCTAATTTCTTTAAGGCTTCTTTACCAGTAAACCCACAAACTACCTCAGCTTCATGGTTTTCCAATATTGTAGCCAATGCGAAGATATTCCTTTCATCATCATCGACAATTAAAATCTTTTTATGTTCTAAAATGGTTTTTTTATCATGTACCATATTTAACATTTTACGTTTATCAGCAGACAATTTGGTTGCTATTTGATGCAGAAATAAACTCACTTCATCAACTAAATTTTCAGATGAAGTAACTGGTTTAATTGGTATTTCATTAGAACAATGTTGCAATATGTCCTCTTCTTCTGGAGTTAAATCACGATCAGCATAGACAATTATAGAGACTTTGCAGGACAATGATTTTTCTTGTTGCATTCTTTCTAGTAATTCACCATCAGTATTCTGTTCCAAATCCATATCCAAAATAACACAATCATAAGTTGTTGCCTGTAGTTTTTGACAAGCATCTTCGCTACTTGTAGATATTTCTATTTGTAAATCTTTGTCAGTTACCAAGTCCATAATTTTTTGGCGATTGGATTCGTTATCTGCTACAACCAACAAGTTTTTTACAGTTTTAGTCAAGAATGCTTCAATCTTTTGGAAAGCTTCTGTCAATTTCTCCATACTAATTGGCTTGACTAAATAACCAATTGCTCCCATCCTTTTGGCAAATACACTATGGTCAACAGCAGACATAAAATGAACTGGAATATGCCGAGTAACTGGATTATCTTTCAGTTTATCCATCACAGTTAGGCCATCCATTAGCGGTAAATCAATATCCAAAATTATTGCACTTGGTTTATATTCAGTAGCCAATTGGAGACCGGAAATACCATTTTCTGTCAACAGACATTTGAAACCTTTTTCTTGAGACAAATCTTTGAGAATACTGGAAAATTTACGGTCATCTTCTATGATAAGAATGGTTTTGTCAGTAGTAGATAAATTATCCCTATCATCGGAAACAAGGGATTGTTTTGGAGATTGATATTCTTGTGTTAATAAAGCTGGTTCAGTTGGTAATGATGGGGTTGTTTGAATAGATGGTTTTTTTGTTGGAGCAGAGCCATCATTTTTTTCTGGTAAATATAAAGTAAATGTGCTGCCTTTTTCTGGCTCACTTGTCAAAGTCAACTCACCACCTAATAGTCGAGCTAGTTGCCGTGATATGGATAAGCCTAAACCAGTGCCACCATAACTTCTACTGGTTGAACCATCAGCTTGTTGGAAAGCTTCAAATACACTTTGTTGTTTGCCTTTCGGAATCCCAATTCCACTGTCAGTCACGCTGATAGCTATGATTTGGCCTAATTTTAATTGTTCTATATTGAGTGGAACTTTAGTTGGATGTTGAACCAATAATTTCACTTCACCTTTGCTAGTGAATTTGAAGGCATTAGATAACAAGTTATTGATTATCTGTTTAATTCGTTGACCATCAGTAGTTAAAACTGGAGGGATGTTGTCCGCAATTGTTAGGTTAAAGCCTACCCCTCTATTATCAGCAATTGGGGCAAATTTTTGTTCAATTGAGGGCAATAAGTCGCTTAATGATATGTCTTCCCATTGTACTTCAATT
>JAUCGN010000157.1 GCA_030378125.1 Thiotrichales bacterium HSG1
TTTGAGAATTTTCAACGTATTGTTGAGATTGTTGATAATGATAATATTGAACGTGAAGCTGGTAGAAATCGTTATCGTTTTTATAAGGAAAGGAATTATATATTGAAAATACATGAAATTAATTTTTAATCAATCGGAAAATAACATGAAAAAATCTAAGGCAATTGAACTTCCTGTTTTAAATGATGTAGTTGTACCTGGTAAATACGTTGAAAAAAAAGATGATTTCCCTTCCATATTAGATGAAAATGAAATAGAAATTTTACAAAAACAAATAGATAAAATTGTAAAGCAGAGATTGGAAATCAGTTTAAATAAAGCAGTCGATGAAATTAGCAATGATGTAAAAAAACATTTAGACAAAGTGTTGCCTGACTTAATTAAAACTGTTAGTGAGATTGATTAATGTCATATAATTTTTATCCTAACCTAAGTAAAATCTGAGCATTTGCCTTGTTTGGAATCTAAGATTTAACTTTATTAACTAGTGATTTGGATTCCTTAATAATAACTTATATAATTGAAATTATTATGTAAAATACCTGTTGTAAGTAGACTAGGTGTTGAATCTATTCACAATTGACAATTCTTAACCGGAGATATTTTAAGTGGAAGTTAGAGCACAAGTTTCAATGACGTTTCACCTTGACAAGTGTATCGGTTGCCATACTTGTAGCATCGCTTGTAAAAATATTTGGACCGACCGTAAAGGTACCGAATATATGTGGTGGAACAATGTAGAAACCAAACCAGGTACTGGTTATCCCTCCAAATGGGAAAATCAAGATGTCTATAAAGGTGGTTGGGAACCAAAGGGTAAATCAATTGGTTTGAAAGTAACGGATAAATTTCGTGGACTAGCCAATATTTTCCATCAACCTCATCTGCCAACTATTGACGACTATTACGAGCCTTGGACTTATAAATACAGCGATTTATTTGATAGTCCAGCTGGTGATGACCAACCAACTGCTCGTCCAGTTTCATTAATTACTGGTGAGAATATGGATATAAATGCTGGACCAAACTGGGAAGATGATTTCGGTGGTTCAGAGATTTATGCTAAAAATGACCCTAACTTCGCAGCTTTAAGTGATAGTGAAAAAGAGGCATTATTTGAAGTAGAACGGTTAGTATTCTTCTATTTACCTCGTATTTGTAACCATTGTTTAAATCCGGGTTGTGTGGCTTCTTGTCCATCAGGTGCTTTATACAAACGTGGTGAAGATGGAATTGTTTTATTAGACCAAAATGTTTGCCGTGCTTGGCGTTTTTGTGTATCAGCTTGCCCTTATAAGAAGAGCTATTACAACTGGAGTACTGGTAAATCTGAAAAATGTATCCTGTGTTACCCAAGATTAGAAACTGGTCAACCACCAGCTTGCTTCCATTCTTGTGTTGGTAGAATTCGTTACTTGGGTGTGGTTTTATATGATGCTGATAAGGTTGAACAAGTTGCCTCAGCCCCAGAAAATGAATTGGTTGATTTACAAAGAGAGATGATTTTGGATCCACATGATCCAGAAGTTATTGCTCAAGCTGAAAAAGATGGTGTACATTTCTCAGTTATTGAATCTGCTCAACAATCACCTGTGTACAAATTCCTTAAACAATGGGGCATGGCTTTACCACTCCATCCAGAATTCCGTACTTTACCAATGTTGTTCTATATTCCACCATTGTTACCAGTTTTGGGTCATGTTGAAAAAGGTAATTATGACGTTGATGTGGAGAATTATTTTGGTTCTTTAGATAAAGCTCGTTTACCAATGAAATATTTGGCTAAAATGTTTACTGCTGGTGATGAAACTAAGGTTCGAGAAGTATTGGAAAAATTATTAGCTGTCCGGATGTTTAAACGTGCTGAACAGGTTGATGATATTAAGCAATCCGATGTTGATGAGTTATTGAAAAAGACTGGCTTAACTGCACAAGATTGTGAAGAGATTTATCGTTTGACTGCGTTGCCAACTTATGAAGATCGGTTTGTAATTCCACCAATGCACCGTGAATATGTAGCTGATGCTTTAGGCGATCCGTATGATTTCAAAGCCGCAGCTGGTGTTGGTGGTTTTAATGACCAACCTGCTCGTGGTTTATAATGGCAAATTCTGAGAACCAGCAAATTTATATTTACTTCTCCCAATTGTTGGATTATCCCACAGCAGATTTGGGGCAACAAGCTAAAGCTAGTATTGATTTATTGCAAACTAACCATCCTGAAGCGGCCCAGCAGATGAGCAAGTTTTTGGCATTTGTGGAGAGTCGTGAGTTGGGTTATTTGGAAGAAGTTTATACGGGGACGTTTGATGTTAATCCAGCGTGTCATATTTTTGCTGGTCATTTGTTGTTTGGTGAGAGTTTTAAACGTGGTGCATTTATGGCTGGTTTGGAGCAGGAATATAAGGAGCATGGTTTTGATACTAAAATAGAACTATCTGATCATGTTCCAGTTTTATTCCGTTTTGTCAGTTCAACAGATTCTGATTTTGCTAATGAATTGTTGAAAGAATGCTTGATTCCAGTGTTTGATAAAATGAATACAAACTTTGAGGATGATTCGCTTAATCCTTATATGCCAGTGCTTCGGACCGTTTCACTGGTACTTAATAATATTTTTAAAGGAAGCTAATAATGACATTTAGTGAGTTTATGTTTGGGGTATTCCCTTACATGTGTATTATTATTGCTATTGTAGCAACTACTTGGCGTTATGTGACAGATAAATTTTCTTATTCGAGTTTATCTTCACAGTTTTTAGAGAATCGTAATCTATTTTGGGGTTCGATTACTTGGCATTATGGTATTTTGGGAGTATTAGCCGCTCATTTAGTTGGTTTTTTAATTCCAGAGACTATTTTGTGGTGGAATATGGAGCCAATTCGGTTGTATATTTTGGACACTACTGGTTTTGTGTTGGGTTTGATGGCTTTGGTTGGTCTATCCATTTTGATAGTTCGCCGTTTTACTAATTCACGTTTGACGGTGGTTGGCTCTAACATGGATAAGGTTTTGTATGCAGTGTTATTTATTCAGGTATTAACTGGAGTATTAACTGCTATTTCTTATCGTTGGGGATCATCATGGTTTGCCGGTTTTGCCACACCTTATTTATGGTCATTGGTTTCGCTAAGTCCAAATGTTAGCTTGGTAGAAAATTTACCATTTACAGTACAACTTCATATTTTGAATGCGTTTGTATTCATCTTGTTGTTCCCTTTTACTCGTTTGGTGCATATGCTATCAGTACCAATCAAGTATATCTGGAGACCACATCAAGTTGTTAGATGGAATCGACGGAAGGAGATTTTAGGGCCATTTTAGTCTAGAATTATTCCTCTATCAAGGGATGGGTAACGCAATTTGTAGTTGCTCACCCTTTGGTTGACTTCTCAATCTATTCTTAACTTTTGTATTTCACAAGGTACTGTTCAAGATTTGGAATAGATTATGGCTATAAAAACTAGTCCGTTACATATTGAAGATTACCTTAAAACTGATGAAGATATTAAAGAATTTCTTCAAGAACTGTCCAACACAGGCACTTATTCTGATTTTATTCATGGTCTTTCCACTGCCTCTAAAGCAAAGGGAATGACTGAAGTAGCTCAACAGGTTGGTGTTACTTGTGCTGGTTTAAACAAATCACTTTCTGAAGATGGAAACCCAGAGTTTGAAACAATCAATAAAATTGTTAAAGCACTTGGTTGTAGATTGGTCATTGTTTAATTTTTTGGTTAGATGGAGAATCAATGGAAGGAGATTTTGGAGCTGTTTTAAGGTTAAATTGGGTGTGTGACTGGAAATTCCCACCATTTGCTTACCTTTACCGAATTTTTAATTTAATAGGAAAAACATAATGATTAAATGTTTTCTTTCACACAGTTCAAAAGACAAAGAATCTTATGTGAAGATAGTTGCAAGACAACTAAGACCAGAAACTAAAATATTTGATGAAGAGACATTTGAAGCAGGTATGTCACCATCAGAAGAAATTATTTATGGGCTTGATATTACATCTTTATTTGTGATTTTTATCTCAGATGCTGCTCTTGAATCAAAGTGGGTTAAAGAAGAGCTTAAAATAGCTAAGGATAAAGTTGCTGAAGGAAAAATAGAACGTATTTATCCAATCATTATTGATAGAACTATAGATCATACAGACAAAAGAATACCTAACTGGATGAAAAATGGGATCAATATTCAGCGTATCATGCCACCAAAATTAGCAGCTAAGAAAATCAATTCTAGATTAAGAGAAATATCTTGGAAAAATCATCCTACATTAAAAGAAAGAGAAGGAATTTTTGTAGGTAGAAATAATAAAATTTCAAAAGTAGAAAAGAGATTTGATGATTTCTCAAAATTGAGTCCAACAGTGTTTATAACATCAGGCCTTACTTCAATAGGTCGTAAATCATTTATACTGTCGCTAATCCACATCTGACGC
>JAUCGN010000158.1 GCA_030378125.1 Thiotrichales bacterium HSG1
ATTCAATGGTTTAGGAGTGATTTTTACTAACAATTCTGCCAATTCTATTGCTGGGCTATGGGTCAAACCTCCAAACATAACGTGAGCCATTTTATCTAGCTGTTTTCGCACTGCTGCATTGAGAACTGGATGATTGTACCCATGAATGACAGACCACCAAGAAGACATGCCATCTATTATTTTATTACCATTTTCTAATTGTAAATATACACCTTCGGCAGACACAATTTGATATACTGGCAAAGGATTTAACATAGTTGAATATGGATGCCAGATATGATCTTTATCGAAGGAAAGTAAATTTTGATTCATTATTTATCTATAATTATTTTGTAACTGACGAAGTTTGCGTAGAATTTTTTGGTTACTGCGTAAAGTTTGAGTGGATTTACCTTTATCTTTTAATTGTTCTATTTTTGCATTTAACATCTTGTTTGCTTCAACTGAGAATAATATAGGATATTGTATTATAAGTTTTTTTATATCTTCTATTGTTTGAACACTTGATAATTCATAAACTGCCTTTAATAGTCTGTTTAGCTGTTCTGAATTTAGTTTATTTTTAACTTCGGTTGGTATAGGTTGCCCAAATCTGATTATTAATTTACGGGTCAATAAGTAAATTATTATCAAAGGAGAAAGTAACAAGAATACTAAGAATTTGATGATAATCATCAATAAAGTTAAGATACCTTGAAAAATTTGCATAACCTTATCATACCACATTTAACATATTGCTCTTTTGAGAATTTTATAAAAAATTAATTTACTACAAATATTATGATTCCTGAACTTGGAAATTTTGCCCTATTATTGGCTTTGAGCTTAGCTTTAGTCCAAACAATATTCCCATTAATTGGAGCTGTCCAAAAAATTCCTAATTGGATGGCGGTTGCACGCCCAGCTGCCAATGGCCAATTATTTTTTATGCTTATAGCTTATGCTTGTTTAACCTATGCCTTTGTAACCAATGACTTTTCCGTATTGTATGTAGCCAATCATTCCAATACTGAACTACCTCTTATTTACCAAATTGTCAGTGTTTGGGGTGGACATGAGGGTTCCTTATTGTTATGGACCCTGATGTTAGGATTTTGGACTGTAGCAGTTGCTATATTTAGTCGCAGTCTACCGCAAATAACAGCTACTAGAGTTATTGCAGTTATGGGTTTCATAAGCTGTGGTTTCCTATTGTTTATGATTTTTACCTCTAACCCTTTTGAACGTTTTGCTACTATGGCTCAAGTTCCATTGGATGGTCGTGATCTAAATCCTCTATTACAAGACCCCGGTTTAGTTTTACATCCTCCAATGTTATACATGGGTTATGTTGGATTTTCGGTAGCTTTCAGTTTTGCAATTGCTGCTCTATTGGGTGGCAAGCTGGATAGTGCCTGGGCTAAATGGTCAAGACCTTGGACTTTAGTAGCTTGGGTATTTCTAACTTTAGGAATAGCTTTGGGAAGTTGGTGGGCTTATTATGAATTAGGTTGGGGTGGTTGGTGGTTTTGGGATTCAGTGGAAAATGCCTCTTTTATGCCTTGGTTAGTTGGTACAGCTTTAATCCATTCATTAGCTGTTACAGAAAAACGTGGGGCTTTCAAAAATTGGACTGTTTTACTGGCTATTATAGCTTTTTCCCTAAGTTTATTAGGTACTTTCCTAGTTCGTTCTGGAGTTTTAACTTCAGTTCATGCCTTCGCCACTGATCCAGCTCGTGGAGTGTTTATTTTAGCCTTTTTAGGTGTAGTGGTTGGAATATCTTTATTACTTTATGCTTGGAGAGCTCCAACAGTTGGAATTGGCGGTCATTTTAAGATGCTGTCTAAAGAGACTTTGTTATTTATCAACAATATAATATTACTAGTAGCTTGTGGAGCGGTATTATTAGGTACTTTATATCCGTTATTTGTTGATGCTCTTGGTATGGGCAAGATTTCAGTTGGACCTCCTTATTTTTCAGTGGTATTTTTTTGGATAATCGCACCCCTGATGGTTTTAATTGGCATAGGCCCTATGGTGCGTTGGAAAAGTGATACATTTATTAATATATTCACTAAAACTCGTTATATTTTGTTCATCAGTGTGGCTTTAGGTTTATTATTGCCATTTGCCTTTTTAGGTCAAGACGGTTTAGTAGTATTTCCGGGAGTAGCGGTAGCAATTTGGATTACGTTGTTATCCATCCAACATTGGCAGCATAAACTGATTTTTAAAGTTGATGAACAGAAAAAAGTACGCAAGTTATCTGGAGCTTTTTATGGGATGTTTACTGCTCATATTGGAATTGCGGTATTTGTGGTTGGAGTTACTTTATCAAATTCCTTTAGTATTGAGAAAGACGTGCGGATGGAGATTGATAAGCCACTTGAACTGGGTGGTTATAGCTTTATCTTCACTGGAACCAAGACTATCAAAGGTCCAAATTACAATGCAGAACAAGGAACCTTTCAAGTGCTGCAAGAAGATGAATTAATTACCACTTTACATCCTCAAAAACGTTTTTATTGGACTAAGCAAATGCCAATGACGGAAGCTGCAATTGATTGGGGTTTTACGCGTGATATTTATATAGCTTTAGGAGAACCCTTAGGAGATAGTGCTTGGAGTGTGAGAGTTTATTATAAACCCTTTATACGTTGGATTTGGCTAGGTGGATTGTTGATGGCTTTGGGAGGATTTTTAGCAGTTATGGACAGACGTTATCGGCGTTGATTGGACTCATCCCTTGTCCATTTTGAATTGAGTAATCTTGTTTTGGTGGTTTATGATACTTCGCTCATACAGGGAGAAATTATTGGTAGTCCTGCAATGTATAGTGATAAATATATTAATTACTTTATATTTAACAGCTTTTTTGGAACAAACACTATTCTGTGCAGGACTACCAGAAAATTTTACTATGATTGCATTGTTTTTACCCAAATATGTTATTATCATCAAAAAGTAGGAGTATGACTCATTATTATTCAAATTTTAATAAAACTTAAAAATAAATATGTTTACCTTTCAATGGCCTTGGGTGATAACATTATTACCATTACCTTTGTTAATATGGCGATTTTGGCCACATCAAAAACTACAATCAGATAATCTGCCGCAACTACGTTTACCAACAACTAAATATGTGCAACAAGCCTTCTCTCAGCTTGATTCTCCTAATTTAAACCAACGTTGGAAATGGATATTGTTAACTTTATGTTGGTTAGGATTGGTGATAGCCTTAATGTATCCACAATGGCTGAACAAACACATTGAAATTTCACAAACTGGTTATGATTTAATGTTGGCTGTGGACTTATCAGGTTCAATGAAAACTGCTGATTTCTTTACCTCAAATAGACAACAAATTCAACGTATTGATGCAGTTAAATTGGTATTAGAACCATTTATTGAAAACCGATTTGGAGATCGTATTGGTCTGATTTTATTTGCCGATCAAGCTTATTTACAAGCACCTTTGACCTTAGATAATGCAGCCGTAAATAGCTTATTACAAAAAGCGGTAATAGGTATGGCAGGACATGAAACTGCTATTGGTGATGCGATTGGTTTGGCAGTAAAAAAGTTACGGGAACGACCTGAAAGTTCACGGATTTTAATTTTGCTCACTGATGGCGACAATAATGCTGGAACTTTAGAACCATTCAAAGCAGCACAATTGGCTAAACAGTATAATATTCGTATTTATACCATTGGAGTTGGCAGCAAAGGTGGTATGTTTAGACAAAAATTAAATGAAAAACCATTAAAACAAATTGCCAAAATAACAGATGGTTCTTATTTTCCGGCTACTGATCTTCATGCATTGGTAAATGTTTATGAGCATATAAATAAAACCTTGACAAAAACAGAAGCTGAAAGCAGAACTTATATTCAACGCATTCCTTTATACCAATGGCCTTTAGGAATAGCAATGCTCGCCTTGTTAATGTTACAAATAGTTAGGTTTAATTAATTAATTTAGGCATATTTGAAAATATTATTAAATTCACCATTAATCGTGTATAATATGTTTCAATTTTAAGACAGCATTTGGTTTAAAAATTAATTAACTAGGAAATTACATGTTAACAGCAGCAACTAAAAGTAAAATAGTTCAAGAACATCAGCGTTCTGCTAATGATACCGGTTCAACTGAAGTACAAGTAGCATTACTAACTGCAAATATTGTCAGTTTAGTTGATCATTTTAAGATTAATAAAAAGGACAATCATTCGCGGCGTGGTTTGATCAGAATGGTTAATCAAAGACGTAAATTACTAGACTACTTGAAGAGAGAAAGCACCAGTCGTTATAAAGACTTGATTGCTAAATTAGGACTACGACATTAATTTTGCAGTGATGAGTTTTCAGTTACCACTTTAACATGATAACTGAATAATTAATAATTAATAACTGATAACTGACAGATAATCAACATGATTCCTTATAA
>JAUCGN010000159.1 GCA_030378125.1 Thiotrichales bacterium HSG1
TTTGCTTGGTTTAGTTTTATCTAATAATAATTGTATTACTCAGGAACATCTTTTGTTGCTTAAAGATTTGACCAATCAGCTATTACAAAACAAACCTGCTTATAAATGTAACCAGTGCGGTTTCACAGCTCGTAAATTGTATTGGCAATGCCCAAGTTGTAAGCAATGGAATACTTTTAAATTAGATAAACTTATTTAAGTGAACCGATTTTTATCTTAAATAAGGATGTAGAATATTGATAATATGAAAAAACTTAAATTTCTACCACAAAAACCGAGCCTTTAGGATCGTTGGGGTGAACGGAAATATTACCTCCATGAGCGTCAACAGCCATTTTACAAAATGTTAAACCAAGTCCCACTTGTACTACACCTTGTTTTTTTAAATTAACCACTTCAAATTTCTCAAAAATTCTATTTCTATAATCTTCAGGAATACCTGAACCTTGGTCAGCTACCTGCATATATAAATGTGGCTTAACACCAGTATATTTAGTAGTTAAACTCAACACAACTGTACTACCACCCGGCGAATATTGCAAAGCATTAGCTAACAAATTGCCAACAACTCGCCAAAACAGGTTACGGTCTAATTGCATATTAAATGAAGGTTCTGGTAAAACTACTTTTAGCTTAATATTTTTGGAATTAGCAATAACACTAAAATGTTCTTCTGCCTCTAAAATTATTTTATTAACATCAACTGTAGTGGGGTTTAAACGTAACTTACTTTCTTCCATTTTTGCTAACATCAGCATATCATTAACAAAAGAATCAAGTCTTTCTGCTGATAGACGAATCATTTCTAAATGTTTTTTTAATTCTGCATCCTTAGTTTTTTCTTCCATCAATGTTGCATGTAGCAATACAGAGATAATCGGACTGGACATATCATGCACAATCATATTAGATAATTCTTCGCGCATTTGTAACGTAGCTTGTAACTCATCATATTGTTTTTTTATGCGTAACATGGAACGTACTCTGGCCCGTAATTCCAGTGAGGTGACAGGTTTTTGTAAAAAATCATCTGCTCCAGCGTCAATTCCCTGAGTTAAAGCTTTCTTAGTGTCTAAGATAGTAACTAAAATTATTGGGATATTTTGAAATTGAGTATCACTTTTAATTCGCCGGCAAATCTCAAAACCATCCACTTTAGGCATTATTAAATCCAGTATAATTAAATCCGGCATTATCGTGGCTAATTTTGTAAATATTTCCCTGCCATCAGCTAACAATGTTATATCATAATTTTCTTGTTTTAGTATGGATTCTAACTTCAAACGCTGACTTTGTTCATCATCAACAATTAAAATTTTGCTGCGTGATCTCATAACGGACTTTAATTAGCTTTTAGGTTTGAGGAGATTTTTAGACATATTAACAGGTTGTTGATAAGAATTCAATATCAAGTAATCTATTCATGATTTGATTCTATGTTGTACAATAACTTGAGAAATTATATTCAATAAATCTTCTGGAACAATTGGTTTGGTAATATATTTATTACAACCAACTTTGAAAGCATAATTACGATCATGTTCAATATTGGAACCAGATAATGCTATAATTGGTCCAGTAAAGTTTTTATCTCGTAATTGTTTTACAGCGTTATAACCATCAAGCACCGGCATTTGCATGTCCATCAAAATTATATCTGGTTTGATTTGTAACGCCATTCTGACTGCCTCTTGCCCATCATTAACAGTTATTACTTTATAACCGCCATTTTCTAAATATAATTCCATCAAACTTCGTAAATCAAGACTGTCATCGGCTAACAATATTTTAGTATTGGTATTATTTGTTTGGAATTTATCAGTAATTGCAAATTGTGCTGAAGCTGCTGAAATAAAACCGGTAAAATTAGAACCAAATTGAGGGGATGATTCCACTGTTAATTGTCCACCCATTAATTCTACTAAGTGAAAACTAATATTTAATCCTAAACCAACACCGGGTAGTTTGTTAGCCGTATGTTCACGGTGAAAAGCCGTAAAAATTTTTTGCTGAGATTCTGAAGAAATACCCGGTCCGCTGTCAGTAACGGTAAATTGTAAACGTTCATTTTCCCAAGTGATATTTACTTCTACAAAACCTTTGTCAGTATATTTTATACCATTAGTTATCAAATTTATTAAAACTTGACGAAACCGTAATTCATCAATGGTTAGTTGGGCTGGAAAATTGTCAGGTATTTTAATGTCAAACAATAGACTTTTCTCTTGAGCAATCGGTAAAAACAAGGATTTCAGGTCAGCTAGTAACTGCTTGACGCTACAATTATTTAGTTGTAATTTTATTTGTCCAATTTCTAGCTTAGTTTGATCAAGAACATTATCAATCAAAGATAGTAAATGGTTAGCATTTTTTTTAACACTTTCTAGGTAATTAGATTCATATTCATCAGCTTGTTTAGCATTGTTCAATAATTCTGTATAACCCATAATTGAGGTTAGTGGAGTACGCAATTCGTGAGACAATGTAGCTATAAAGTCACTTTTCAGTTTGATTGATTGTTCAAGCTGTTGTTTTTCTTCTGATAGTGCTTTTCGAGTAGTTTCTAATTCCTGCAATAATTGGCTTTGTCTGTAGGTTAAAATGCTCAGTTCATTCACTTGTTGCTGCATTTTTTGTTGTTGATCATGTTCGGCAGTCACATCAAACAACAACACATAAATACTATCATCTAAAGGTACAATATGTGCGTTTATACAACGATTACCACCTATATTAAGAGATTGTAATACTTCGGTATGAGTGACATCTAAAAAACCATCCAGAAAACTAACTTGTTCTACAATTGGTTGGTTTTTAGTTAAACTTGTTAATCCGTAATGTTGTGGATATCCACCCCAATCAACTAATTTACCTTGTGTATCAATATGCAGATAAGTTAAAATCATTTCTGCCATCCACATTGATTGGACATATTCAACAATATTTGCGGGAATATTAGTCATTTATTTTATCCTAGGAATTAGAATTTGTTAATAAATATTGAAGCATAAATTACCATGTATAATAAACATTTAAATTTTTGATTTTAAGTAAATATTTTTTATAATTTATGCTTAGATACTTATTGTAAATTAAGCCTTCCAGAGTCTGGAACACATGAAAGGTTTAATTAAACAAGTTGGAAAGTTTATTTAGTTCTTATCACCTAACTTAATGACTCAAACAAAAAATTTAAGTTTATCAGGTATATTTTAGGATAATGCATTTTCTAATTTCATGCATTCATTAGCAACCCCAATTCCAAAAACGCTTTTTCAACGTTCATACCGTTTTTAGCACTAGTAGCTAACAGTTTCCAACCCTGTTTAGTTTTTTCTTCTAACGATTGTTTATCTATCTCCCACTGTTCTTTTAAATCAGCTTTGTTAAGTAATACCACAAAAGGTTTATTACCAATTTGTTTTTCGACCTCTTGCCGTAATTTCAAAGCACTATTCCAGGTTGGGAGACGAGTTCCATCAACCACTAACAAAAATCCGGCTGCTCCACGCAAATAAGATACTGTTGTCGTTGTTAAAGATTCACTACCAGCAATATCCCATAAAATAAATTTTATCTTGTTACCATTTGTCAAATCTAGTTCTTTAGTATCTATTTTAACTCCTACTGTAGTTAAATATTTTTCGGAATAAGTAGAATGTACAAATTTATTAACTAAACTAGTTTTGCCCACTGAAAAATCACCAATCATACAAATTTTCTTCTGTAGCATTGCCACAAGTAACTCTCCTAAACTTCTAACAAAATTTTTTCTTACATGCTGTTGCTAAAGACTGCAATTTTTCAACAAAAAAACATTTTTTTAATTTATTAACTTGCTCAATAGTAGTGTTCTTTCCTTCCAAAGCACGTAATAATTGATCTTTGTACACAGTCAATAATTTAAGATCATTGATTTGTTGTTGCATTTTTTGCTGTTGTTTATATTCAGAAATTGCATCGAATAACAGTATATAGGTATTGTTGTCACAAGATACAATATGGACGTGAGTATAATATCCTTCGTTAAAACTTACAAATCTTAAAACTACTGTGTCTACAATTGGTAACATACCATCTAAAAATCCTAATTGTCCATTAATTGGTTGATTGACCGTTAAATCCGCAATTCCCAAATATACGAGATTCCCCTCCCAACTAATTAGGTTATCATACTCGTCAACGTGCAAACAAACTACCATATTGGATTCTCTGATAGAATTAACATATTTGGTAATATCTTTGTGGAGTATAGTCATTTTATTTTTCTACATCTAATTTAAAGTTAGGCAAACTTAATAAGTTTATAAGGCACTGGAATAAATTTTATTTATAATAAGTCTGGTTAGCTAATTTAATATAATGAAATAATTTAACCTGATATCTATAAAAAAAACTGTTTAAAATCAATCTATAGCAATGTTAAGTA
>JAUCGN010000160.1 GCA_030378125.1 Thiotrichales bacterium HSG1
AACCATACTGACGCACATCAGCCTGAACTTGCTGAAAATATTAGAATTGAATAATAGCTTTAGCTATAACACGGACTTATAGTCCTATTTTTTGATTCTACCGTCTTCAGACGGTAGTGATTCAATTACGCAGTTTACTCAAGATATGTTGCCTCATCTTGACATACTCACTTTGCCGAAGAATGATTATGCTCAAATGAATACTTTAGCACAACAGTTAAATTTAGATTTTGATGATGCTTATCAATATAGCATTGCAAAAAGTTACGGCTTAAAATTGGTTACACTAGATAAAGACTTTAAAAACTTAAATTTGAATGATGTCAACGTAATTTTTTTGCCTCAATATTTAAATGGATAAAAAAGCTTGTGCTATTATCAACCATAATTTCAGTCACGAAGAATGGCAAAAATATAAAGGACGTAGTGTAAAGGGAATAAACTTATTGAATTGCTTGTATAATGTAGATAATATATCCATACCAGTAAGCTTTGAATTAGTTCATAAACCAATAAAGTTTATAGACCCAAAAACGAATAAAGAGAAACGACGTAGTGAGGTTACAAAGAATGAAATAATGCGTGGTATGTTAGATGCTTGCAAGCAAAATCAGGTTAAATACAGTTGGGTATTGTTTGATATTTGGTTTGGTTCAAAAGAGAACTTTGAACATATAAAACTTAAACATGAAAAAGACTTTATAAGTGCATTAAAAGGCAATCGTTTAGTAGCTTTAAGCGAGAAAGATAAATTAGAAGGACGTTTCACTCGTATAGACCAGATACAATGGTCAGAAAAGGAAGTTGTAACAGGTTGGCTCAGAGGGATGAGCTTTCCAGTTTGTCTTGTCCGCCAAGTCTTTACGAACAAAGATGGTAGTAACGGCATCCTATATCTAACCTGTAGTAAACTGAATTCACAATGGGACGAAATTACAACAATCTACCAGAAACGGTGGAAAGTTGAAGTCTTTCATAAATCCCTTAAATCTAATTCTGCTTTAGCTAAATCTCCTGCCAGACGCATAGTTTCACAGTCTAACTATATCTTTGCTTCCATTGTAGCTGTTTTTAAAATGGAACGTTTGAAAATTTATAATAATCTCAACCACTTTTCTCTTCGGTCTAAACTTTACCTCAAAGCTATCAAAGCCGCTTTTAGTGAGTTACAATTTTTGAAAGCTGCATAAGTTTAAATTTTATTCTTTTTTAATCTCTACCTTGCTCGCTTCATCAAATATCCAGTTTAATGTATCAAATACTCTTTGCAAGTTATTTGGTTCATCTGGGTAGTCAGTAGCATGTAGTTTTCTTTTATCTTTTGTAAATATGGTGTCTTTTTTCTCAAACTTACCAAATTGCCATTCTTCACCGGAAGTTACAACTGCATAACAGACTATTGCCCCTTGTATTGATGCTGCATACATTTCGGCTAAAGCTTGTGCCCAACCTTCATTCCAATCTTCTTTTTTAGCTTCAATCACACACAGAGGCGGCACATCCATTATATCAACAATTTTTGTTGGACGGGCAATTAGAAAATCAGGTCTGCCAGAGAGATTTTCTTCAGGTTTTACATTGTAGGTTATGTGTGACCAAATGCGAAATTCCTCATAAGCATCATCAAATATATTCAAAATTGGTTTGATAATATCTTCACAAATAGCTTCTTCTGAAACAAAACTCACTCGATCCCCCAACTTATTTGTGATTTTTTTCAATTCATACTCCGGTATAGCAAATGGTAAACTTTTAAAAAAAAAGCCATCTTCAATAACGAGATTGAATTTTTTTGCCACCTCTGAATCAGTTTTAAAATTTCCAAATCCCATTATTTTTAGAGTCCCTCTGTAGTTTTTATCAAACGTAAATAACGTAACAGTAAACAGATATTACAAATTAAATACTTGATATGAAAAATAATTAATTACGATTAACCCTACTAACACCGTTCTTCACCCGCCGCTAGGTCGGCCTCCAAGATAAAGTTATAGATAAGGTGTATTACGTTATCACTTATGTACCCTACCAAATCGTAACTTTAATACGGCTTACGAGTTTCTTTACAAGTTAATTGGTTAACCTTTAAAGTCAAAAATACTTCGATTTGTTGCATAATTACGAAGCATATATACGAGTGGTGTATCTAACATAGCAATAATCCATTTAATTACTACTTGCCCGATAATTGCACTAATTAATTGAGCAATAGTCATAACACCACCAAATGCGATAATTATAAACAAAAAACTATCCAAAAATTGAGAGGTAAAAGTTGATAAGTTATTTCGTTTCCATAGCAAATTTTTTCCTTCATCCTTTTGCTTAAAATAGTGAAAAACAAAAACATCATTCAATTGGCTAACTAAATAGGCAATTATCCCAGCGATAATAATACGAAATGAGCCTCCTAATGTAATTTCGTATGCTGCTTGGTTCTCCCAAAAGCTGACTGGTTCAATCCATACTGCAAAAGCAAAGAAAGAAAGTGCTAATATTCTAACGAAAAATCCAAGCCAAACAATTACCACTGAATATGATTTCCCCCAAACTTCTGCTATCACATCAGTTGCTAGGAAAGTAAAGGCAAATAAGGATGTACCTACGGGAATAACAATCATGTAGTTAACAAATGGTAACGTTAGAGACCAAAGCTTGGTAGCTGTAATACTTGTAATAACTAATGTTGCAATAAATATTGAAATACAAAAATATAATACTAATTGTTTTTTATCTGGTGTAGTATTGTTCATGGTAAAAGTCTCCGTTTAACTGTAAAAGTCTTGATTAAGGTTTTGCAATAGAAGAAATAGATTTTCTCCAATATCTAATTACACATGCTGCAAGAAAGAGCAAAAACCAAAATAATACTGAAAAATGTGAAACAGTTGTCCATCGTTCAATGATAATATTAAGTTCTCCAATACTTCTTTCAACTGGAGCGAATATTGATGATGAATGTAGAAAAAATATAGCCATAACATAACAGCTAAATAAAGACACAGTAGATGACCAAGAATAGAAAACAGCTTCTTTGACCTTAACAACCACATCATCTTTTTCTGATTTAACAAGGTTTATATGTGCAAAATAGCTACTTATTATTAATATGCCAAAAACAAACTGCAAAAATGCAAGTAGGATTGCATAATCTATTAGTGCAGGTGTTATAAGACCATCAGCTAAACTTTCTGGCAAATTACTTTCTATAAGTGCCAAGTTTGTAGAAGCTGCAAACAATAGCCCAATGGATGTATTGAATAAATCAATTGGCAAAACCGAAAATCTAGATACAATCCAACTTAAGGAAAACGCAAAACTCAATGCTACAAATATATAAATTTCTGGGTTTTTCATGTTATTAAACACTCCTTAATTGAGCGGCACTAGTGTAGCGTCAACTTTGTTTTGATGAAAATAGTATTTTGCAACTTACTGAAAACAAAATAATTTATAAAAATGCTATTCATCAATACAATGATGTCGTAGTACTAGACAAGGAAGTAAATTGTCCGCTTTAACGCCAAGTTATCCTGAGTGTAGCCCGACCTAAGCGACTTAGAGAAGCGTAGTAAGGGCGGAACGTTTCATCAGGATAACTATATAATATTCCCACTTAACTCGATAAGTCAAGCAGAAATTTATCTTATTTTCATCAACCATTTAAGTTCCATCTAAGTCCCTTTCCAACCTTCGATAAGTTATAGACTCAGTTAAATTTGAAGTCTGTGTACTACCAGCTAAATCAGCAATTATTGAGGAGCATATGGTGGAAGAATAAGACTATCAAAACTTGAACTTTGAACTATACAATAGTTAATAATTGTTGTTCATCTTTATCAAAATTTTGCCACAATTCCCTATATGTTTGTCCAATTACTGGATGTTTAGTTGTAGGAGCGATTTCTGCTAGAGGCAATAACACAAAGGCATATTTTAGGATTTCATCTCGCGGTATTTCTAAATCATCATCTTTAAGTAAAAGATCATCGTATAATAAAATATCCAAATCCAAAGTACGATCAGAAAAACGATTTTCAGTACGTTGACGATCATTGTTGGCTTCGATATTTTTCAATATGTTAGCAACAGCGTGAACTTCTAAATTAGAGTCAAAACCAGCCACCAAATTATGAAAGTTATTACCCTCAAAACCAACAGCCTTGGTTTCATAAGTAGAAGATAAAATTAACTTACCAAACTCTTGCTGCATATCGTTTAAACCAGATTTTATGTAACGCTCTGGTTCAATATTACTACCCAAACTCACATAAACTCTAGCCATGATTAAAATGTTCCAACACTAACTTTTTAGCTCCACTAAAATCAGCCTTACCAGTACCAAGTTTAGGTATCGCCTCCACTGGCAAATACTGTTTTGGAACCATTAAA
>JAUCGN010000161.1 GCA_030378125.1 Thiotrichales bacterium HSG1
ATCTGCAAGCTGTCCATCAGTAGGGATAATGACCGGTTTTATAGGAATATTCTATTTCTGAGCAAATTCAAAATCCCGTTCATCATGGGCTGGAACTGACATAACTGCCCCAGAACCATAACTCATCAAAACAAAGTTTGCTACCCACAACGGTAAAGATTCACCAGTAATTGGATGGACAGCTTTCAAGCCAGTATCCATACCCAATTTTTCCATGGTTTCCATATCAGCTTCAGCAGTACTTGCTTTACTACATTGTTTAAGAAAATCAGCTAATTGAGGATTGTTTTCAGCTGCTTGTTTAGCTAATGGATGTTCGGCTGCTACTGCAACATAAGTCGCTCCCAACAAAGTGTCTGGACGAGTGGTGAATACAGTCAAATCTTCATCTGCAACTTTAAATTTAATTTCCACTCCTTCAGAACGACCTATCCATTTTTGCTGCATAATTCGGACTGAATCAGGCCATTTACCCTTCAATTCTTCCAAACCTTGTAACAGTTCTTCGGCATAAGCAGTAATCTTTAAAAACCATTGGGAAATTTCTTTTTTTTCTACTAAAGCCCCTGATCGCCAGCCACGCCCATTGATAACCTGTTCATTAGCTAAAACTGTTTGGTCAACTGGGTCCCAATTAACTGGAGCGGTCTTTTTATAGACTAAACCTTTTTTATATAACTGAATAAACAACCATTGTTCCCAACGATAATAATCTTTGTCACAAGTAGCTAATTCTCGTTGCCAGTCATAACCTAAACCCAAACGTTGTAATTGGTTACGCATATAATCTATATTTTCATAGGTCCACTTGGCTGGTGGTACCTTGTTTTTTATCGCAGCATTTTCTGCAGGCATACCAAATGCATCCCAACCCATTGGTTGTAATACATTTTTGCCAAGCATTCTTTGATAGCGGCTTATCACATCACCGATGGTATAGTTGCGAACATGGCCTATATGCAAACGGCCACTTGGGTATGGAAACATGCATAAACAATAAAACTTTTCCTTGCTAGAATCTTCGGTTGCAATGAATGAATATTGCCAACTTTGTTGGATTTCAGGTTCGATGGTATTTGGGGTATATTGTTTGGTTGTCATTATTAGGAAATGGAAGGGTTGTAAATCTTAAAAAAAGAATGGATACAAAAATATTCTTGACTTAACTTTATGTTATATTGCACACGGGCTAACTTGAACTTTTTTAAACCAATTTTATATAGATGTCGGGTTACGTTATTTCACTCTGCTCAATAATCTAACCCGACCTACCGAAGATCAAATCTTTAATTTTTTTTCAAATATCTGCATCCCTGGTGTAAGCAACTCGAAACTACCTTTGACATGTTTTCCCATTTTGCCTCTTATATGAGCCACCCATGACGGAAATTCATGTAAAGCCTTTTGTAACTTTTTCCAAGTTCTTGGACGAACAGCAATTTTTACCAACTGACCTTTGGTGTCAATAATAAACTCTTCCCACCCATTTCTGAGAGTTCTAGAATCAGCCGGCAATTCGCTTATTTTAACACAAACTTCCATTTTACCAACTATAAGCTCATCAAGCTCTGGAACCGGCAATGGTGTTATACATTTCTTAGTTTTTTTCTTTTTAACAGGACGCATCGCTTTTTCTCCCGCCAATCTAGCTTTAGCATCATTTTGATGCAGCTGAGATATTACTTCACAGGGCTTACCTTTCAAGTCAATTCGATGGCCGCCAGCAGCTAACTGTTCACAATAAGTTATTGATTGAGTGTAAATTGCCAAAGCTTCCAAAATAGAAGTTTTGCTATATTTCTTATCTAAAGCAACATAAATCTTTTTGTGAATGTACTTTTGTAAAGGACGAATTTTAGCTACATCAGTAAAAATACAGTTTGGAAACTTTTCCGTCAATATGCTTAACATTTCTTTTGAGTCAGCGGAGTCTGAACTAGGAATTTGTCGAGATTTCAGATAATCAAAAGCATCATTGATGTTGATGCCAATGAAGAGCATTTCGTCAGAATTGTATAGATACCAACCACGTTTTATTGAACGAATATGTTCACAATAAACCTCTGTACCATAAATACTTTTTGCAAGTTGGTTAAGAATTATTTTAGTAATCCGTTTCTTGTTAGTATCAGAATTATCAGTAGTCATAATTATACCAAAATTTTAAATAAAATTATACCTTTTAATACCTTCACCAATGTTAAAATTTGTTGTTTTGGGAAATCTATTTCTTTCCATTCCCTAAGCGACTTGGTGATTAGCAAAGGTATTAATTTTTGAGATGGAATTTTCAAAGATTAATATTAACCTCAAATGGTTTTAATAAATATGTAGCATGAACCATTCCAAATAATTCTTAATTAAAGGGTGGTACGAATTTACGTCCTATCGCATAATAGGTAAAACCTAGTTGTGCTATTTTTTTTGGTTCATATAAATTGCGTCCATCGAATATAATAGCTTGTTTTAATTTGGATTTAATTAAATTAAAATCAGGACTACGGAATAATTTCCATTCGGTGATTATTATTAAGGCATCAGCATTATCTAAGGTTTCTTCTGGAGTGTTGCAAAGTATTAAATCAGACCGTGAACCATAAATACGTTGAGTTTCTTGCATAGCTTTAGGATCATAAGCTTGAACAATAGAACCACATTGCCAAAGTGCCTCCATTAATTTGCGACTGGGAGCTTCTCGCATATCATCAGTATTTGGTTTAAATGCTAATCCCCAGAGTGCAAACCGTTTACCTTGCAAAGATTTCTGAAAATGTTGATTTATTTTCCGAAACAATACCTGTTGTTGACGTTGATTCACTTCTTCAACTGCGGTTAAAATTTGAGTATTGGTTTTTGACTGTTTAGCAGTATGGATCAATGCTTTTAAGTCTTTTGGGAAACAGCTTCCGCCATAACCAGCACCAGGATAAATAAAATTAAACCCAATTCTTGGATCAGAGCCAATACCCAAACGAACCTGTTCCACATCGGCACCAACCTGTTCAGCAATATGAGCAATCTCATTCATAAAGCTAATTTTAGTAGCTAACAAAGAATTGGCAGCATATTTGGTCAATTCAGCAGAACGAATATCCATAATCATCAATCTGTCCCGATTACGATTAAATGGAGCATAAAGTTCTCTCATTTGGTCGGCTGAACGTTGTTTATCAGTCCCAATGATAATCCGATCTGGTTTCATAAAGTCAGAAATAGCTGCACCTTCTTTCAAAAATTCAGGGTTGGAAACTACATCAAATTCATGTTTTACCCCTCTTTTATCCAAAATTTCTTGTACGATTGCATTAACTTTATCAGCAGTTCCAACTGGTACAGTCGATTTATCCATAATCAACTTATAACCATTCATATATTTACCAATACTAGTTGCCACCTGAAACACATATTGCAAGTCCGCTGAACCATCCTCATCCGATGGCGTTCCCACCGCAATACATTGGATTTTCCCATGAGCTATGGCTTGTTTAATATCAGTAGTGAATTTAATTCTACCAGTGGCTAAGTTAGTCTGTAGCAATGAATGGAGGCCTGCCTCATGGATAGATACTTCACCATTTTGTAGCATAGCCACTTTTTTTGCATTGGTATCTACACACAAGACGTTGTTTCCCATGTCTGCGAAGCAAATTCCAGTCACTAACCCAACGTAACCGGAACCAAAAATCGTAATGTGCATTTGTAGGCCTTTCTTTTTAAAATTATTTCTAAACCAAGATAGCTCTAAATCTAAATTTCAAACAACTTGGAAAGTTTACTACTACCATAGGAGACTACCCTTGACATGGAAATAAATTTAACTTTAAGTAGGTCGAGTTAGCTTATTGATTACAGCGAAATAACGTAACCCAACACCTATAATATTGTGCTTAAAAAAAGTTCAAGTTATACCCGTGTACAGTATACCCAAAATTAACTCCAAGCCAATTTAGCTCTTAAAGTGGTATAATGATTGTGGGTTTGAGGATGAATCAGGGTAATACATTTATGTTTCTTAATTAAGACACTATCACCAGACAATAATTCTTGACAGAATAAACCATCATTACTTAATTGTGCTTTAACAATCTGTTCATTACAAATTACAACTTGTAAATTACTATTACTATCAATTACTAAAGGTCGATTACTAAGTGTGTGAGGACAAATTGTAACTAGTAGCAAGGCGTTTAAAGATGGATGAATAATTGGCCCACCAGCTGATAAAGCGTAAGCAGTTGAACCAGTTGGAGTGGATATTATTAGTCCATCAGCCCGTTGTTGGTTAACAAAATGACCATCAATTGTTGTTTCAAAGGATAACATGTGTGGAATATTACACCGATGAATTATAATATCATTCAAAGCATTGCAGCTAGATAAGAGTTTT
>JAUCGN010000162.1 GCA_030378125.1 Thiotrichales bacterium HSG1
ATTCATAATTTTGTCCGTATTCATTGGACAACAGGCATAGTTCCTGCGGTTGCCTTAGGCATCATTGCAGGAGCATTGGGTCTAGAAGATATTTTAACCCAACGTTTCGCCTAAAATTTATCAAAATTCTTTGGAAGGTTCCGGCTTTTTTAATGTAATTTAACACTTCAAGCCCACTGCCTAATTTTTTATCATGGGTCTATTATACAAGGGTGGATAGAAACAAAGTGGAAATCCACCTATGTTGTTTCGGGAAGTAGCGTAGCGGATTTCCCGAAATTCTATGTTGAAATCTTCAAAATTAGGTATGAATTGTTTTGAGATTCGTTTCGGGAAATCCACTTCGTTCTATTCCAGAAACAATTTTAAATTGGGAATTGTTATATACAAAAACATATGAAAAAATTAATCTTTCTAGTAATAATATTGTTAACAAGTTGCAATAGTAATGATAGTCAAGAAACTGTTTCCAATAATCTAATTGTTACCAGTTCTCACGGAATTGATGGTGCAGCTTATGGTTTAGCAGACTGTGGTGCTTGTCATGCCATTAACGTAATTCATGAAGGTTTAAATATACATGATATAGTTGCTAATAAAGGTTTTGTCACTTGTATAGGCTGTCATGGGGATAATGGTACTGGTGAATCACGGCCTTGTACGGTTTGCCATAACCCTACTGATTTACCGCTTCATCCCCAACAATCTGGCCATTTAACTCATAACTTTAATACTGACTCAATTGATAAAGACTGTGTGACTTGTCATTTTAGCTCAGATATGAATGGTAATTTTGTACCAAATATTGATTTAACCAGCTATCCAAATGTTAATGGTCAGCAACAAATTAACAATAGTATCAGTGAATTTTGTTTAAGTTGTCACAATCGTGATAATCCTCAAACTGGTTTTGAAATCACTAATCAGGATTATAATCACCCATTAATTGCCATGCAGGATAATTATAATTTTGTGGATAAACATGGCTGGACAAATGGTATAGGAACTCGAACTTATAATGGCTTACGTCCCAATTATCAATATTTTTCCTTAGTGGAATGTACTGATTGCCACGCCATGCATGGTACTAATAACGAGAGTTTAATTATTGATTCTGCTAGTAAAGGAACTTCCAAACTACCTACTGATTCGGAGGATTATTCGGTGACTATAACTGGTGGTAATTCTGCCCAATTATGTGTGTTATGTCATCAAATGCAGGATATTGTTGA
Organism: Thiotrichales bacterium HSG1; assembly: GCA_030378125.1. GTDB lineage: Bacteria > Pseudomonadota > Gammaproteobacteria > Beggiatoales > Beggiatoaceae > DRQV01. The sequence continues at coordinate 1,233 of JAUCGN010000162.1, forward strand.
ACAAGGTGATAAAAATACTGGCAATGGTTTAACTGGGGTTCATGCCGTTTCTGGAGATTGTAGTACTTGTCATTCTCATGGGGAGACAGTGCAGGCTGGTTTGTAATTATTTTGAACAAGATTTAACGGATTAAAGGATAAAACACGATTAAATCAAAAGCTTCAATCTACAAAAAATGGTATTGGGTTCCAAGTATAATTAATAGTATGCAAACACAAGGTAGTGGGCTTGGACTATTTTGAAAGTTATAAATATGCTTGAATATCAGTATGTTATACAAAATAGTGGAGGTTTGTAATTAATTTATATTTAACAAGTTTTAATTTTTTCTTAATAGTCTACACCCAATACCTATTTATAATATTTCAAAATAGTCCAAGCCCACTACCGTCAACTTGAGATGTAGCTTTATTTAGGAAAGATATCTAGCACTTACTATTATTTTCCAATAAAAATAATCTTATCAATTTTTCCAGTTTTTAAATCACGAAAAATAGTTGCATTGTAATTACCAACAGTTTGATAAGTTAGCTCTTCTTTCAAAAAATAATAAATAGTCGGCAAGAAACTTAATATCAAACCAATTGATCTAGAATTACTTTTTGGTTCTAAACTAATCTTACCATCTTTCTTTTCCACTACACTTAACCATTTACCTAAACGTTGTGGCATGTTGTTAATAGAAATATTGCCAGTTATACCAACTTCAATTGCTTGGGTATCAGCTAACATAGAATCTAGTAATTTTTGATCAAAAACATCCGTATCTATAAATTGCAAGTTACTAATGCTTTTACCTAATGATAAATTAGGAATACTATTTGCCATAAAACAGCTTGTAAGCAGAAATGATACAAGTAAAATCAAGATTTGTTTCATCATAAATACCTATTTGAATTCAGGATTAGTTACTCTACCAAAGAATAAAATAGCTTTTGAAGCATTATCCTTAATTAAGAATATAAAAGGTTTATCAGCACGAAATTCAATTGGTTTGGGTAGCAGTTCTCTAGTAGTAATTACTACCCCAGTCGCAGCACTTGCTGTTGTACCTTTTTCACTAACTTCAACAAAAGCTTTATGTACAACTGTTGATATTACCATGTTTTTTTCTCCATTAATACCTGAAAAATTGGCATTTTTTGGATCAAAGGCATCTGTCATACCAAGTTTTTTAAGGTTATCTTTCAGTTGTAAGGTGGATTCTATTTTAAACTTAGGTAGATAAACTTTAACTAATTCTTTGTTTAACATTGAAAAATTTATCTCAGATAACTTTATTGAAGTTAAATCATCATGAGGTAATATAACTAACATAGATAAATTTCTATCTTTATAGGGTAATTCAATGACCTGTACATTATCATTTTCCATGTAATTAAATTTCCCTTTTTGATACATGGTTGGAACATTGATTGTTTCTGATATGTGAAACGGCAATTCTTTAGTATTTTGTTTATCAAAAGGAAACTGCCAATTACCTTTGAAGTAAATAGCATTAGTTAAAACTAACTTGGTCTGTTGAGTTAAGATACCTGAAACAAGTAATTCTTTAATATTACCCTGAGTTTGTAGCGATGTCCACTTGTTGATTGTCTGTCTAGCCACTTCAACATTACTTTTAAAATCAACAGATTTTAATCTAGCACCATACTTCTGACTTGAATCAACAAATTCAATCAAATATTTAAACCCTTGCTGACCCCAAAGTGCATTAGCAATATTTAATTGATTTGAGGAGCTTGAGCCTTGAGCAATGAGTAGTTGGTTTAATGCAGCAAAAGACTGTTGAATATTATTGTCAAAATGCAACACTTTTGTCATTTGAGATTTTGTATTTTTGTCTGCTCCAGCATAAACCATCGTAAAAGCTGAAACAATACAATATGGGGAGAAAAATAAATTATCATCTTGTTGCAATTGAGAATATATATCCAAACCAAGAGCATTAATACTATTGGAAGCTGATGTCATATCTTGTTTTGGAATAGTCTGTTGATAAACTCTACCTACATTTGGTGTAATGCTTGGTATAAGACTTGGTACAGCGGAAATATTATTTTTTTTATCAATACAACCAACTGATAACATACTAATCAACAATATATTTTTTATCATAAATTACCTTGATACTGGTACTGATTTGGTCCGAAGACCAATCAGATTTTTAAATTAAGAGTGAGTTCAAAAAAATTTGTGTAAATATTTATAATAAAGATGGTGGAGGTTGTATTTCATCACTTGAATTAACACAATCATCTAACTTTTCATGCCGACTTCTATCATCAAAAATTGGGCAAGAATCAACTTTAAATTCAACTCTTCGGTCAATGGCATCTTGAGCATCATCAGTGGATGAACCGACTAAATTATCCGCCCAAGCCTTACCATCAGTTTTAGAATTTTTCTTCACTCTCGGAAAATATTTTCGTAATAATTGTTGAATTTTTTCTGCTCTGTTTAAAGATAAATTACAATTATAACCAAGTTTTCCAGTACGGCTACTATGTCCAATAATGTGTAAACATAAGTTATTATCTTTAAAATATTGACCAATTTGACTCAGCCAAATCGGATATTCATTTTGCAACTTTCTATCAAATGTGGTATCAGAAACAGAAAACAAGAATTTAACGCTTAAGGTGTGGTATTCTTCAATGCTAAGAGCTACTAGTTTACCAAATGCCTTTTCAGCAGCTAATTTATCACCAAGCTGAATATTGCTTTTATACAAACCACCATAAGTTTTCATCATCATTTTTCTTACAGTTGATTGTTGACTAGCCTTAGTATATAAGGATAATGCCTTGGTATAATTATTACTTTCATAAGCTAAATCTGCTTCCGAAATCAATGCTCCAACTTTTAAAGAATTATCATATGTTTTAGGTACTTTGGTACCAACTTGCATTGTTACAATTTCTTCGGTAACGCTTTGTTTACCCGGCATAACCATTGGATTGTCAACTAACGGAGTATAATCTAAATTGGAATTTGAAATCCAAACATCTGTTTTGGCAATAATTTCTCCGGTTTTTTTTTGAACCATGTAAGATTGAACATGGTAAAAATTACCTTGCATAGTGCCTGTACCATAATATTTATCATACAAAATAACACCATGCATTGAGTAATCAGCTTTAGTAATGCTA
>JAUCGN010000017.1 GCA_030378125.1 Thiotrichales bacterium HSG1
GTAGTGACTACAACACTATCATCATCGACAATTTGTAAAATATCTTGCCTATGCTCATCGTTAGCCAATACCAACAAATTTTTCAAAGTTTTGGCAATAAATCCTTCTATCTTTTCAAAAGCTCCCCCAAGTTCAGTCATATTGATGGGTTTGAGTAAATAACCAATAGCTCCCATTTTTTTTGCGGTTTTCTCCTGATCAGAACCGGACATAAAATGCACTGGAATGTGGCGTGTACTTGGACTATCTTTAAGCCTTTCCATAACTGTCCAACCATCTACTTGTGGTAAACCAACATCAAGAATGATGGCATTAGGAGCGTATTGTTCTGCAAGCTGTAAACCGGTTTTACCATCTTCAGCAATAATACATTTGAAACCTTTTTCACGAGCCAAGTCAAGTAAAATTTTGGAAAACTTACGATCATCTTCAATTATTAACAATGACTTATCTACATCAGTTACATCATCTCGATCATCTCCAATTGGATTAGGAATAACTTGAGGAGTTTCAACAAATGATTCTTTAACTTCGGTTGATTCGTTTATTTTAGGAGTCTTTTCTGAGATTACTGCTTTACTGGATAAGTTCATTGGTAAATAGATCGTAAAAGTACAACCTTTACCTTCCTCACTGTGGAGTGTTAGCACGCCACCTAATAGTTTAGCTAACTGACGTGAGATAGACAATCCCAATCCTGTACCACCATAACGCCTACTAGTAGTACCGTCTACCTGTTGAAATGCCTCAAATATTACTCTTTGCTTATCCTTAGGAATTCCAATACCACTGTCAACAACAACAATTGCAATAGTTTTACTCAGATCAAGCTCTAAAGTCACAATATCTTGTTTATCTTCTGGATATTGTATCAATAAATGTACTTCACCTGATTTAGTGAATTTAAAGGCATTAGATAATAAATTATTGATGATTTGGATAAGGCGCTGACCATCTGTATTGATTGTTGTTGGTAAGTTATCGGCAACAGTGATGTGAAAGTCCAGCTTTTTATCTTGAGCAACGTGGCGGAATTTTTCGTCAATACTGGCTACCAAATCACCCAAAACTACGTCCTCACGATTAATTTCAATTTTACCCGCCTCAACTTTGGATAAATCTAATATTTCATTGATTAATTTAAGCAAGTCAGAACCAGCATTGTGAATAGTCTTAGCATATTCAATCTGTTTATCGTTTAAGTTGCCAGTCTTATTATTTTCTAATAATTGGGCAAGAATTAATAAACTATTCAATGGAGTACGCAATTCATGTGACATGTTAGCCAAAAATTCAGATTTGTATTTACTAGCTAATTCTAACTCTGCTGCTTTGGTCTCAATCGCAGCTTGGGCTTTTTCCATTTCAATTTGACTACTTTCCAAAGATTGATTTTTATTCCTAATTTCTTCTTTTTGACCTTCTAAATCTTTAGAACGTTGCTCAAGAATTTCATTGGTTTGCCGTAGTTCTTCTTGTTGAGATTGTAACTCCTCTGATTGACTTTGTAACTCTTCTGCTTGAGTTTGGCTTTGTTGCAACAAATTTTGCATCTGAGAACGTGAATTTGCACTATTGATCGCTATACCAATATCTGGCATAACCTGTTGTAAAAAATCATGTTGTATGGGTGAAATTGGTTTGAAAGCAGCTAGTTCAATTACCCCTTTTAAGCTATTTTCATACATAAAAGGTTGAACAATAACGGTATTAGGTAAGGCTTGACCTATTCCGGAACGGATGCGAACATAATAATCTTCCGGCACTTTGGTAATAATCAATTCTTTTTGTTCCAAAGCAGCTTGACCAACCAAGCCGGTACCAATCTTAAATTCACTATTTACACCTTTACGAAGTGTATATGCATAACTAGCAGTTAATTTTAAAGTATCTTTCCCATTTTCATCAAGCAAATAAAACATGCCAACCGGCATATCCAAATAGGTACTGATAAAAGTAATGATATTTTTGGATAATTGAGCTATCTCCTGTTCACCACTCATCTCATTGTTTAATTGGGTCTGGCCAGTTTTTAACCAATTTTGAGAATCGTTAATAGCTGTTGTTTCCGCTAATTTAATTGTGTTATTTGCAGCAGTTTCCAGAGCATCTTTTATTTTAGCAAAATCACCTTGATATTCGGCTTTAGCTACAATGTTTTTTCCACCCTCAGCCAATCCTTGTGAAATTTGCATGATGTCTCCAACAACTAGTTGTAAGTTGGATGTAGTACTTTCTAAACTGTTTTTTATTTGGATAAAATCACCCTTGTAAGTGACTTGTGGTCTAACGGTTAAGTCACCTTTTGCCAATCCTTGCGATACTAGCACTACGTCATCAATAACCTTGTTAAAAAAAGTATTTGCTTCAGACAATTGTTGTACAGATTCTTCATTGCGTATATGAATGATATATATATTGGCGAGTAAACCAATAAGAACAAAAATATAGCTTACTTTTTTGAGTAGATGAGCACTGTCAAACATTATATCAAATGAATGTCCAGAAAAAGACATAAACATCACTTGTCCCATAAAACTGACAATTAGTGATAATATTAACCAATGTTCAAAATTATCTTCTTGCCACCCTCCTTTTTTTAAATAACCAATAAGTGCTAATAGGAAAAATATGGCGGGTATAAATTCTTCCGGACGTTTAAAAAATAAATCTGGGTAATATGCTGATGGTAAAGGTACAAATACAAAAAAAATAAAACAAGAAACTATTAATAACACGGCAAACAAATAAACTATATATTTATTAATAATTCCAGCTTTTCCAAGACGTTGTTCTCTACGCCAAGCTAATAAACTAAACCATAATGAAATAGCTAAAAATAGTCGTGAAGCAACCCAACTCCAAGAGATAGAAGAAGATGATTGAAATGAAAAATCAAAAAATGTAGAAGTAACAATAGCATGGTAAGTATCAAATAAACCAGTACCTAAAAAACCTGTTCCAATGAATAAAAAAATACCATCTTGTTTACTATAGAAACGTACCAGTGCTATGACTCCTACCAAATAGGCCAAAATTGAAGCTATAACTTCCATTATGGTATGTAATTGTTTGCTTCCTTGCCAAGAATTATTCCTTACTAATAAATATCCTATAAATAAGGTAATAAAAAGAATAATATATGTAAGTATTTTATTTTGAATTATTTTTTGATTAATCATGATATTTAGTAGTTTAACTTGAGTTTAATATAGTGCTTACGCATTGACAGGGACATTATAATATGAATCATCTGAAAAAACCATAGATTAGAATGGTAGAAATAAGGAACTTGCATAAAACAACATTTTGTTCAATACGCATAAAAATGGATTTGATCTTAGCAAGAAAGTCAATTCTATTGTATAATGGAAAAATTATCAACTTAATTCTTAATTCTTAACTCTTAATTTTTAATTAAAATCAAATGTTTTTAGGTTTTTATTAAAGGTATTAAGAATAATGTTTTTTTGTGAAAAAATTTTAGCCTAGGGTTTAAGAATCAAAATACGGTTTATAAAATATGTTGGAACTCAACCTAAATTTCCAAGACCAGCAACATCTTGTTGTAACTTTAATTACTGATAAAATTGGTGAAAAGACTAAAACTTTAGAGTTTGCTTCACCCTTTTCTAACAAAGGACATCACCAGTTGAGTTGGTATTTAGAACAATATGCCAACCAATATAGTTCAGATATAGATGATGAATCGGCAAAAAAGATAGAAAGTCAGTTACCAGAACTTGGTAAGGCATTATTTAATAAAACTTTTGCCAAAAAAGAAGCACATCGTTTATATAAAAAATTTCGCCAGTTAAAAGATGATAAAAAAATAATAACTATCACCTCTTATCATCCAGATATTTTATCTTTGCCTTGGGAATTACTACATGATTCCAAGGGTAAAGCTTTTATAATTGCAGAAAATATATCTATCCAACGGCGTGTTAGTTGTGAACATCATGCATCAATAGTTCCTAAACAACAATTAAATGTTCTATTTATAATTAGTCGTCCCACCAATACTGACTTTGTTGATCCGCGTGTTAATGCCAAGGCAATGTTGGATTCTTTGCCAAATATATCACAACAAGTTACTTTGGAATTCTTGCAACCGGCTACCTTGCATCAACTACAAGAACGGTTACAAGATCAAACTTTGCCTCATGTCGATGTGGTACATTTTGATGGTTATAGTATTTTTGAAGACGATAGTTATCTTTTGTTTGAGCAGGAAGATAGCAAAGCTCACAAAGTAGCAACAAATTTGTTTGCTAACTTGTTGAATCAACATCAAGTTAATTTAGTTATTTTATCTGCAACAGCCACTTCTGACATGGCTAATGTTGCAGTCAATTTGATAACTGCCGGCATTCCATTTGTATTGTCAATGAACTATTCATTGTTACAAGCAGCATCCCAAAAACTGTTTACAGCATTTTATACTAGTTTAGTTACCGGTAATCGAATTGGTGATGCTGTGGATAATGTTAGGTTCACTCTCTATACGGAGTCTGAACGGAGAGATTTGATTCGATTGAATAAATTGGCAAAAATTGAATTATATGATTGGTTTGTGCCGACCTTGTATCATCATGGTTATGATGCACCATTGTTACTTCCAGAAGTAATTATGCCGCATACTATCCGTACTAATAGAACTAATTTACCTTATAGAACTACTCCTAAATTCTTTGGTCATCGGAAAGAGTTATGGAACTTTGAACGCAGAATTGCCAATGGTATGCGTAGATTCAATATTTACGGTTCACAAGGACAAGGAAAAACTTGTTTAGCTCAGGAAGCTGGGCATTGGATGCTTGATACTGGTAAGTTTAACGCAGTGGTTTATGTTGATTATGCCAGTGTTCAAAATATAGAACCAATAACGGTGGCAATCAGTGCGATAGCAAAAACCTTGCAAAAAAATTTAACTGATGTGGATGGAGTTACGCAGGCACTGATAAGAAATCCTACCTTGATAATTTTTGATAACGTTGAAGCGCTTGGTAGAATTATTGATGAAAAACAAGCTCTTATTTTTCAAGAAATATCAGATTCTTCGCCAAAGCAAGATAATACTGAAATCTTTTTCTTGGGTACTGATTCTGAGATAGAAAAAGTTGTAGTTGAAGAAGAGTATGAAAAAACTACTGAATTTCATTTTTCTTTCACTGAAGATGATGCAAAAGTAGCTACTAAGGATAAGGAAACAGATAATCAGGAAGAAAGTTCTAAGGTAGAGCAAGATAAAGTTAAATCTAAACCAGTTCCTAAAGTTAAGAAATCACCACTAACCAAATTGTTAGATACAGCCAAAAAATGGTCTGAAGCTGGTCAAAGTTGTGTAGTTATAATAAGTGAACAACCTCAATCTCATCCTGAGTTTATGGAACATTGGCAGTTAGGTGGTTTGGAACCAATTGAGTCTATTCGTTATTTTGACACTGTTACGACTGAATCTCCAAGATATGACATGCCGGGAAGACATATGTTGGAACAGCTATTTGGACAAGTGAATTACCACCCTTTATCAGTAGGAATTTTAGCTTATCGGCTCAAACATGATGATGTAAATAATTTGAATGAGCGTTTGGCAACAGAATTACAAAATTTACCAGTTGATATGCCGTCTGAAGACAGAGCATTAAAGGCTTCTATTCGGTTATTTGTAGAAACTCTAGAACCTCGAAATATTTTACCGAAATTGGAAGTATTTAAAAATGGTGCGGTTGGTGCTTTTGAAAATGTAATGCGTTCTGTAATTGATGTTTCTGAAGAACAATGGCGACCAACGCGACAAGCTTTAGAGGATTCTGGTTTACTTCAATCCGAAAAATTTGATGGTTTAACCATAGAATACTTGGAGTTACATCCCAGCGTAACAGCTTTAAATGGTCTTTCTCTCTCTCAACAAACAGCTTTACAAGACCGTTATCAGCAGGGTTATTATGAATTGGCTAACTTTTTATATGAAGAAGATCGTAACCCATATCATGCTCATATTATTGAACAAAAAGAGATGTCTAATTTATTAGGTGCAGCTTACGGGGCTTTGGATACTGGTAAAGATTGGGCAATGGATTTTGGTAATAAGGTTGACTCCTTCTTGTCTGATTTTGGACTTGTTACCAATGGGAAAAAATTTGCCAAAGCAACCAAAGCTGAAATTGAAGAATTATTAGAAAAATCTGAAGATTGGTTCGATAAATTTTCACAACAGGCTAAACAGTTAATAACAGAAAATCATCCACAAGAAGCTCAAGAAGTTTTGACTGGAATGTTGGAACATTTATCAACTGAACCAAGTTATGAAAGATGTCTTACTTTAAGTCGGATGGGAAATTGTGCTAAACTGTTAGGTAATATTGATCAAGCTACCACACATTATCAGCAACAATTGCTTGATCTTAAACAACTGGAACCTTCAAATCAAGTTAACTATGAGATTGCTCGTGCTGAAACTCACTTAGCTGACATTCTGACTCATAAGGGTGATTACAATTCTGCTAGCGAGTCTTATAAAACTGCCTTATCCATAATGCAAAGTTTGGACAATACCAGTAGTGTGGCGTCAATCCATGCCAAATTGGGTTCTTTGCAAAAGTTACAAGGTAATTTTAATGAGTCTGAACAGAATCTACATACAGCTTTTACAATGTTCAAACAGTTAAATAAGCCTAAAAATGAGGCTGCCACCCTACATCAACTAGGCACACTTTATCAACAAACTAAGCAGTGGAAAGCTGCTAACCAAGCCTACATTCAAGCTAATGAAATTTTTGAACAGCAAGATGATTTACCTAATACCATAGCTACTTGGCAACAATTAGCTCATGTGAATCATATGCTTGGAAATTTACCAGAGACTGAAAAATGGTATCGGCAAGCCATAGAGGGTAATAAAACTTTAGAGAATTGGGCTGAGGTTTCAATTGGACTTAGCAATTTAGCTGATTTGTTGCAAGACCAGATAGGACGTTTAGATGAAGCTCAACAGTTGGCGGAAGCTAGTTTGGCTATAGATAAGGCTCACAATCCAGCTGATGTAGAAATTTGGAAAACTTACCTTATTTTAGCTAAAATTGCTGATAAGCAGTATAAAACTGAACAGGCTGATAAATATCGGCGATTAGCTCAAAGTTCCAAATCTGGTACATTAGAATATAATGGAACTTTAGAACCACATAAGAAGTTTATTGAAGCTGTTGTCAGCACTGCCAAACAACCCAAATTGCGTAAACAGTTAGATTCCATGTTACAACGAAGAAAATTGAAAGGTTGGGATAGATTGGTTGCAGCAGTGCAACGTTTTTTAGATGGTGAAAAGGATGTTGACTATATAGCCCAAACTGAGCATTTGGATGCCGAAGATAGTATGATAGTGCATGATATTGCTAATAGGGTTAACCTTTAAAAAAATGTACCACAGGATAATTTTGTTAAAACTTAATTGGTTAATGTGTTAACCTCACACACAGTTTTTTACAAATTATCTTAAACACCTTAATGAACAACGAGATATAATTGTTTTTTTTCCACAATGACTAAAAATTCTACCATTGGATTAAATAAAAAAGCTCGTTTTGATTATTATTTACAAGAGCGTTTTGAAGCGGGAATCGTTTTAGAAGGGTGGGAAGTAAAGAGCTTACGAGCTGGACGTTTACAGCTTCGTGATACTTATGTGTTATTAAAAAATAGAGAAGCATGGTTACTGGGAGCAGTCATTGCCCCATTGGATACAGCATCTTCTCATATCCACCCTGAAGCACAACGTACTCGTAAATTATTACTACATCGTTCTGAGTTAAACAAACTAATTGGAGCGGTGGAACGTAAGGGGCAAGCCCTAATCCCGACAGCAATGTATTGGAAGCAAGGTCGGGTTAAATTAGAACTTGCTATTGGTAAAGGTAAAAAAGATTACGATAAACGAGATGTGGAAAAAGATCGTGATTGGCAACGGGAAAAAGAACGCCTATTTAAACATTAATAGTCACTGCTGAGATCGGTAGAAAATTCAATGTTCAAATGGTACAATAAACAAACTGCGGTCTGGGATATTTTCAAAAAATATGGCAAGATTGCCTAAACTACAATAGGATACAAATACTATGCGTGATAAAATTAAGTTGGTTTCATCTGCTAAAACTGGCCACTACTATACCACTACTAAAAATAAACGTACAACTCCAGACAAGTTGGTGATGAAAAAGTATGACCCAGTAGTGCGTAAACATGTTGATTATAAAGAAGCTAAAATTAAATAGGAAAGTTATATGGCTATCATCAAAATGACCGATTTAGACCTTGCTGGTAAAAGAGTTTTAATTCGGGAAGATTTAAATGTTCCATTAAAAGATGGTAAAGTTGCCAGTGATATCCGTATCAAAGCCTCCTTACCAACTATTAAACACGCAATGGATGCTGGTGCTAAAGTCATGTTAATGTCTCATTTAGGTCGTCCAACCGAAGGTGAGTTTGAAGATAAATTTTCTATGGCTCCAGTTGCTGAACATCTATCCAATTTGTTGGGCAAACCAGTTAGATTAGTTAAAAACTGGTTAAATGGTATGGAATTAAATAACGGTGAGGTGGCACTTTGTGAGAATGTCCGTTTTAACGTAGGTGAAAAGAAAAATGATGATGCTTTATCCAAAAAAATGGCTGGACTTTGTGATGTTTATGTGATGGATGCTTTTGGAACTGCTCATCGAGCTCAAGCCTCAACTCATGGTGTAGCTAAATATGCTCCAGTTGCTTGTGCCGGTCCTCTATTAGCAGGTGAACTAGAGGCATTAGGTAAAGCTTTAGATAATCCGGCTCGACCAATGGTTGCTATAGTTGGTGGTTCTAAGGTTTCTACTAAGTTGACTGTGTTGGAATCTCTATCCAAAGTAGTGGATCAATTGATTGTTGGTGGTGGAATAGCTAACACTTTTATTGCAGCAGCTGGACATAACGTTGGTAAGTCTTTATATGAAGCTGACCTAGTTAATGAATCTAAAAAATTAACCACTACTGCCCAACAACAAGGTGGTGATATTCCAGTACCTACCGATATTGTAACTGGTACGGTTAGCCCATTTGAACAAGCAGATGCTCCAGCAACTTTGAAAGACGTATCTGAGGCTGCTGATGATGATATGATTTTTGATGTTGGCCCTGAGACTTCAGTTAAATTTGCTGAGATTTTGAAAAAGGCTGGTACTATCGTGTGGAATGGTCCGGTTGGGGTATTTGAGTATGACCAATTTGGAAATGGAACTAAAGCATTGGCAAAAGCAATTGCGGAAAGTGATGCTTTTTCTATCGCTGGTGGTGGTGATACTCTGGCAGCAGTTGATAAGTATGATATTGCAGATAAAGTTTCATATATCTCTACTGGTGGCGGGGCTTTCTTAGAATTTTTAGAAGGTAAAAAGTTACCAGCAGTTGCTGTGTTAGAGGAACGTGGTACTTCTTAAAGGATAAAATTTGGTAGTTCTGAATAAAGATAGCTCCGAAAAACCTTCCAGGTTTCAAAAATTCTGGAAGGTTTTATCACTAACCTAAAAATTATAATTCCATACAGACACTATCAGTTATACCTAGCTTCTCGCAATATTCCTGCATTGAACTTTTACCATCGCATTCTTTAGCTTTAACCATCAATTTTTCCAAAGCACTTCTAGTTTTAACAGCAATCTCGTTAGGATAACCATATAAAAAATCAAGTGCTATGTCTTTAGCCATTTGACAAACTTTAGGACTACGCAATCTATCACACTCGTACTGATAACCAACATATGCTACTAAGCGACGTTTCATGATAACATGTAGCCTAGCCGGGGAACGTGCTAAACATTGTTCTGCTGTTCTTTCTGCTATTCTCCGACCATTTTTAACCATCATTTGGTTTTTTGATGATGACATACTGTTTTGCGTTTTTGGCCAAATATATCCCATTTGACGTAGCAATCGACACCATTGAGGACCACTACCCTTGTTAAGAACATCAATATCAGCAATAGTTAACAATGGCGGTAATGGTCTTACTGGTAAACAAGCATCAATCGTTTGTTTAACAGAATTAAAATTAGCAATATAATTGCTTATGGCCATAACTGGGTTAAAAACAATAAACAAAGAAATAAACGTCACAATTTTCATTTTTATCATAATTTTCCACCATCTTTAAGTTAAATAAACTGTTAAAATCGTGAGTAAAACTCGTTATATGGCTAAACTAGTATAAAGTGATTACATGTAAATGCAATACAAACAAATATCTTTAACCTATTTAATTATAGCTATTTTATACTAGGTTTTCTATATTATGGTATAAGTTATAATAGAATTTATTCTAAAATCATTATAAAATTTACTACCAGCATTATTAATATAATACACTATAAACACATTGTAACAAAATTTACGATAGATTGTGGAGGTGTTGACAACACTACTTTTTCAGGATTACCAACAAATTTTCATTTTTTCTTAATAGTCGACATCCAGTATCTTTTATTCAAACAAATATTTTAATTGAAGATAAAAAGTACGTGGTATTTCACTTGCAATCACAGTATTCCCATTAAAAGCATCGCTAAATTCAACATGTTGTTTATCAAATAAATTACGTATTCCCAAACCTAAATCTAAATTTTTCATTGGTTTCCAACCCAAACGAAAATCAGTTCTAATATAATTAGTTACATTTTTTTCTGGTATATCAATATCAAGTAAATCTGATTGGAATAAACTATTAACCGGCAAATTGTCGACATAATATAAACCTATATCAAATTCTAAATCATTGGTTATATTAAATAATGAACGTAAAGTTGCTTGATGGTGAGGACTTGTATCTTCTTCTGATTCAGTATTTGTTAGGACATTAGTAAGATTATCTTCAATATGAAGTTGGATTTGCAAATAACTATAAGTAGCAACTATACGCCAATTATCCAATATTTGCCAATGGTTGGCTAGTTCTAAACCAAATACTTCACCATACATTTTATTATTAGTTTTAAATACCATAGTTGCAGATAATGGGTCAAAACTATCTAAATTGATACTCCGCAAATTATCATATTTATTAAAAAATACCGTAGTATCTAATAAAAAATTTTTGGCTATAGTGAAACGATAACCTAGTTCATAAGCTAACAAATCTTCTGAATTAAAATCCCTACTACCAGTTGATTCAATTTTTAAGGAATTAGTTGGAATTATTGTAACAACTTTTGCATCAGCCTCAGTTCGAGAAGGAGTGCGTACTGCTTGTGATATAGCTGCCCAAAAACTATGCTTGGGATTGAACGTCCATAAACCACGCAAAGTTGGTTGAATTTCTAATCCAGTATAATCATTATTTTCCAATTTAATGCCGGTAGTTAATTTAAATTTATCAGACAATAAAAATTCACCTTGTAAAAATGCACTAAATAGATTATCGCCACGTTCTTCCGGGGAATAAATCAAAGCAGTGGAACTTTTAATTTCATCACGAGTATGACGGAAACCTAAACCCCAAATAATTTCTTGTTTTTCATTTCGTTGCCAACGATGTTGAAAATCAATATCATAAGTATCACGTACTTCACCTAAAGAAGCATCGTCTCTTTCCGTGTGGTCTAAATAGGTTTGCAAAATTATATCACCATTAGTAAAATTTCTTTGCCAACGTCCAAGCAAATTAAAACCCTCAGTATTTATCTGATCATCAATTATAGGGTTAGATAAACCAAGTTCAGTGAATATAGATAATATTTTTTGGCTATTTTTACCTTTATAAACATCACCTTGAAAAGTGATTTTATCATATTCATTTTTATTCCAATCTAAGCGAAAACCACCACGTTTCATATCCCAGTTATCATTATGTTCTTGTCCTTTAACATTTAAAAAATTCTCATGATCGTAAAATTTACCATAAACTCGATAGGAAATACCGTTGTCTAACTTATCACCATATCTCACACCTACTACAGTTTTTTCTTCATTGTTGCCAAAATGAGTAGCTAATAATGTGCCTTGGGTATTTTTAGAAGATTTAGTGATGATATTAACAACTCCATTAACCGCATTAGCTCCCCATAAAGAAGCTCCTGGCCCACGAATTATTTCAATATGATCTATGTCTTCTATCAACAAATCTTGTACATCCCAATAAACTTCAGAACGTAATTGAGTATAAACACTACGTCCATCTATCATTACCAACAATTTACTAGAATATTGACCGTTTAAGCCTCTGGCAGTAATAGCCCATTTATTAGCATCTATCCTAGCAACTTGTACTCCCGGAACCAAACGCAAAGCTTCAGCGACATGAGTTATTCCAGCTCGACGAATATCTTCTTGGGTAATAACAAATAGAGCAGCAGCAGTATCGGATAAGCGTTGTACTTTGCGAGATGCTAATCCAGCTTCTGGATCGAAGATTTTAACTTCAGTCAATTCTTCTAAAGCTAAGTTTTTTAATTGATTAATTAATTCAAGTTCAGCTTGATTATTATCAGCGTTACTTGGCATCACAATAAAAATTGTTATCAATATAAGTAATTGTAAATATTTCATAATCATAAATTCTCAATTTCTGTTTCACTTAATTCAGTTATTTGGGCAATTATTTTTAAATCTAATCCAGCTTGTTTCATTTTTTTTGCTGTTTTCTTGGCTCCTTTAATCAATCCTATTTCTTCACCTTTAGCTTCACCTTCAATTCTACCTTTAGCCTCACCTTCACTAAAAGCGGTATCAATAGAATTTTTTAAATCCCTATATATTTTCAGACTGTGTTCATATTCTGCATATTCCGTGACATTATAATTAGCTATTTCGGCCTGTTTAAATAATTTGGTAAAAATTTCTTCTTGGAATTTATTTGGACGAGAAGTTAAGTTTTCTAGATTTTTTAATATATATAGCCATTTATCAAAATGAGTTTCTAATTCTTCTTCTGTTTTGGTAAATTTGGGCATTTCCAAATAAACGTAGGTTAACTTGTCATAAAATACTTCCTGAGTGTTTTTATCAAATAATTGTACTTCATGGTGAAATATTTGTTTATCATCTTTGCTTTCTTCAAAAATAAAATCTGAAATACCAATGGTATAAACTGCATTTAGCTTAAAATTCCAATCACCCTTTTGGGCTTGTTGTTGGATTGGAAATGTAGAGTAATAAATACTTCTATCTTTAAAATAATTCTGTTTAGCTTTTTGTAGTTCTACAATAAATTTTTCTCCAGTTTTACTTTCACAATAAATATCATAAATAGCTTTTCTGCTGTTAATATCATGTCCAAGTTGTTCAGTTGGCAAATAATTTAATTTTATAATTTCTCCAGTATCTTTTTTTAATAATTCATTGAGAAAGTCAATTAATATGTCTTTATTTAGCTCAGTACCGAATAATTTTTTAAATCCAAAATCGGTAAAAGGGCAAATATATTTTTCTTTAATGGACATGGTTTTTATTTCTTAGTCAAAACGATAAATTTTATCATCATGATGGATAAATAGGATGGAAATAAACGGGGTATTGATTAAATAAGATATATTAAATAAAAATCTGAGTGCCATATTGTTGAATATTATTCCAAAACTGTTGCCAACAGCTTTTAGAACACTAAAGTTCTCAATGTGAAATAATATAACCGAAATAAATAAAGGGTTGAAAAACCAATGGCAATGATAATATCACAAAATGAAAAAGAATTAACAGTACAAGTGAAAATAAAATTGGAAGGAAATATGGTGTAGATGGAAGTCAGATAAAATTTAATGTTGTTAAATTACCACTCGCAAAACGGGTAGTTTATAAATGTAAACTCTTAAGGGAGGACTACATGAAAGTAATAATACCCATAATAAAACAATAATTTAACTACCAAATAGATAGTTGTTTCGAGAATGAGGTATAATTTCCCGAAACCCAAGTAATATTAGGAGTTTTGGGAAATCTGCTTCGCTCCATTCCCGAAACAACTATCTATTTGGCGAAAGTATTACTGTACTAGGAACTAAAAAATCACTTAGAATCCTTCACAACCTCCAATCGAGTTGGTTTCCCACTACCAAACACCTCTGGTTCATACATCTCCTCAGCATGGGTTGCCATCACTCCAAATTTTCCCGGAGCAATTGCTTGAGCTACATAGGATAAATGATAATTACCAGCTTGTAGATGATCGGAGTAGAAAACAGCCGCATTATGGTGCAATTCCTTATGATAAAAACTCCACCAAGACTCACCGTATTCCAACCATTCATCATCAGTTAGCCAGACAGATTCCTTCGCATATTGACCAGCTTCAGCTTTATCCGCATCAATCTTGGAAGTAGTGGCCAAATCCCGATTAACTGGCTCCAAACCACCCGGAATCGGATCATTTACTACCACAAAATAACGTGGGGCTGGCAGAGAGACATACAAATCCACCCGCACCAACTCTCCAGTAAACAGCTTCATTGGGTTATGTAGCAAAGTCCACTTACCATCTCGCTCCACATGATATTCACGTTGCACTTCAATCCCAGAATTAACCGCAGTTGCTTTCTCTTCAGTCTCAGCATAAGTCATTTCAACTTTATAATAAACTCGACCTTGACCTTCCCGTTTTAACTTCACAACAGCTTCCTGACCCAGATTATCTTCATCCATTGCGTGAACAAAAGTTAATGGAGAGCTTTTCAAACTGTCAAAACTACCCTTATTTTTACCATTATCTCGTTTAATCAAAGTGTTATCCAACCAAGTTTGCATTGTCAACATTGGTTTCTCTTGCTCATATACGTTAGCGTACTCAATCAAAGCATTCATACAGTACATATTTTCCTGCGTATTGCCCCAATAACCTTTACGATCCTGCATTTTGGTAATATTACGCACCAACTTGAAAGGAATCTGTCCAACTTTACTGTTCTGTTCCATAGTTTGGTCGTAACCGCTCAGACTACTGAGTATAGTACATTGGGTTCGTAATGAAGAAGACAGAATATGTTTATAACTGCTATCCAATTCTTCTGAAAAAGAGATATTACCCGAAGTTTGATTGGCATGGGCTAGGATTTTATCAGCTACATCATTGCGAATACGCTGCGTTCCAGGTACTTGCAAAGCTGCGGATAGAAACATAGATTTACCAAATAAATCCATCCGTTCCACATGACTGTGATAGCGATTAATGTCATTACGACTAATTCTACCATGTTTAGCTAGTGCTGCTAGAGCCACTGCTCGCACTGAAGAAGCCATACCTTTGGAATAATAATCTGGCGTTACATTCTTGCGTAACAGCTTTAACAGATAGCTATGTAAATCCCTTTCCACTATCTCTGGAATATCATATTCAGCAGATCGTAACCAATTAAAAGCTAAGGCAGTATAGGCACTTAAATAAGGACTAACCCTCTCATCTTTAGCAATAAAATAAGCCATACCACCGTTAGGAGCTTGATATTCTTTGGCTAAGTTAATCGTGTTACTGGGTAAAGTATAGCTGTCTTTCCAAATTAAATCATCAGCAAGATAATCCTGTAAGTTATTGTAATGGGAAGCCATTGTACCTTTAGTTAATTTCTGTTCCCAACAGTAATATGGATAATCTCGCATATAACTGAAAGCACCATCGACTCCACCAATAACAGTTGGAGATGCTATTACTTTCAAGCCACCAACATTAGGAAAAATATTCTCTGGAAACTTAACATTTTCAGTTATTTCATTCTCAACGGTAGTACCATAACTAGCTGCTGTCACCGTAGCTTGTCGAGGCCAGATTTTCAAACTTTTTTGCAAGCTATCATGATCTTCGCCATCAGAAGCTGTTACTTCAAATTCAATTATGCCCGCTTTAGTAGTTTGTAGTGGTAGCCATTGAGTATATCGTTTATATGGTTCTGCTTTAACTGTATATTTCTTGCTGACAGATTCTTTTCCAAGACCAACCATATTTTTCATACTTTGCATCCAACTGGTATTAGCTATCGGAGAGATTACTTGGCCGGTAGCACTCACAGTAACTTTTAAAGTTTTAGCTATTTCAGTTCGATTCATGACACTAAAACCAGCTTGGAATACATCACCAGTCAATAATTGATTTGGCAATACTGGACGAATCTCAATTGGTTGATTAACCTTGAAATTATAATCTCCTAAACCCATTAAATCTCCTGGTGTGACAGCCATAACTAAAACTCTCCAACCAGTTAAATTATCAGGCAAATCAAACTTAATTTGGGCTTTGCCATCACTATTTGTCTTTATAGACGGATTCCAATAACTGACAAATTTAAATACTGACCGCATACTCAAACTACTACCACCATCACCGCCAGCATTAGCACCTTTCTTTTCAAATTTTTGTCTTCCAACCAAACGCATCAGCAAGCTAAAGTTAGCCAAGTCTAAACTATCTAAAGTGTAGAAGCCTTTGTATGGATTAAAATAATCTTTGCCATCAGTCAATAAATCAAATACCGATTCATCCAATACTGTAACAGCTAATTCAATTGGCTCTCTGTCTGTTTTAGGTGGATTACAAGGTTTGTTAGGTTGGTATATGGTGAAAAGTGGACTAGTTGATGATCCACATGTTAGTCAATATCGTTTGACCGCTCATTTTGGGTTAGCTGTGATCATTTATGGTTAC
>JAUCGN010000163.1 GCA_030378125.1 Thiotrichales bacterium HSG1
CTTATGCTGATAAGTTAGTAAATATGCTATAAAGTGCTAACCAAATTGACTTTTTCTAACCACTCCAAAATATCAACTTCACTTGTTTTTAAGTTATATATAATTTTCTGTAATTCTGGCAAATTTACTAGATTATTTAATTCTAATTTGGAATGTTTACGTAATAAAGCCGTATTAGCATACTGTTTATAAACTTGAGCATTAATTTTTAACGCATGTAACAATAGTTTAATCTTCTGGGAATGGTTTATAAGTTTATTTATGATAATTTTTTGTTCATTATAGAATTTATCCCAAATTTGATGTTGTTCAGTCAAAGTTTGCATTATAACATTATAACCATTAATAGAAAAAGTAAGTTTTTGTTTTTCTAAAGGATCAACGATATCTTTCAGTTTAATCTGGGTATCATTTAACAAAACTTGATACTTCTGATATTTTTGCTGAATTTTATCAATGTTATGTGAAGTCTCTTGGTTAAGATTTTCAATAATATTAAGTTGTTGCTTATGTACCTTCATAATACCTGAACTTTTGGCAGCAATCTCTTTATACGTTTGGCTGATAACAATCGTTTCATCAATTACTTCATTAAATATTGGACCTATTTTTTGGGTTGTTGTAGCATATATTTTTTCAAGTGTTTGTAAATTACGGTTAATTTTTAAAAAAATATCATTTGTACCATATTTCAATATTTCAATGGTAGCAGCTACTAACTGTTTTTTAATATCGTTAAGTATATTAGCTGGCAAACGAGTACTAATCTTTACCAAAACTCCTTCATCAGTAGTACGCCCATCAGACTTAAAAACAACTTTAATTGAAGGACCGGGTACAGTAAAATTCTGTTTAATTATACCACTGAACTTAAATTTTTTATCAGCATAAACAGTTATATGATCACAACATTTCTCAGTTTTGCCAATAATACTAACTTCCAATTCATCCGCATCTAAAATTGTTAATTGTTTGCTTAATGTAAGATTGTTATAATATTTTTGATGATCAACATATTTACCAACTGCAAATGAAGTAGATAAATCATCAGCAATCACTATGCTAGAAAAAAATAATATAATGAGAAATAATCGCATTTTTATTTATTGATAAATAACAGTTTTTCTAACAAACCACTATCAGATTGATAGTAAATAATTGCGTTATAATTTGCAGCTGGACCGTAAGAAAATTCATTTTTAAAAAAATCGTAAGCTGTAGGTAATACTCCAACGATTATACCAATTGGTAGACTTCCAGTAGTCCTTTCATTGACTGGTTTAGGTTTTGTAGTAGTTTTAAAATCAACTTGTCCGTCTTTGGCTATTACCACACTCAACCACCTACCTAGACGTTTAGGAATTGCATTAACTGATACTTTTCCTATCATAGATACTGTAATAGTTTCAGTATTAGCAATCATTGATTCAGAAAGCTCTTGGTCAAAAGTATCAACATCTATAAAACGTAAATTACCCAAATTTTCTTTAGTAGAATTGGATACGCAACTGCTGATTGATATAATGGTCAAAAAATAGATTAATATATGTTTCATATCACAATGTTATTTTGAGAATGTACATGAAATAAATCTCACATGATAAATTTATACCCGACAGATATGATTGTTATGTACGTTCCTTAGATTTAAATTACATAAAATCCCCAATGGATCGTTCTATATCCAACAATGCCTGTAATGGGTTTGGAGATGCGGTTATTGGACGACCGATTACTAAATAATCAGCTCCATTTTGTAACGCTTGAATTGGAGTCATAGTTCTTTTTTGATCGTCATCCGTTATAACAGGTCGTATTCCGGGTGTTACGAGTTTAAAATTATTACCTAAACTATTGTGTAAACTAGTAATTTCAAGTGGTGAGCAAACCATTCCGTCTAAACAACAACTATTAGCTAACTTTGCTAAACGCAACACATTAGATTCTATTGTACCTTGTAATCCAATTGCTGCTAAATCGTTTTGTTCCAAGCTGGTTAATATGCTTACTGCAATCAATAATGGCTGTTTAGCATGTTTATCAACAGCCTCCCTAGCTGCTAACATCATATCATAACCTCCTAATGCATGGACATTTAACATCCACACTCCTAAATCAGCCGCAACAGAACAAGCACTGGCTACAGTATTAGGAATATCATGATATTTTAAATCCAAAAATACTTCAAAACCTTTACAAACTAATTTTTCCACCAAAGTTGGTCCACCACAAGTAAATAGTTCTTTACCAATTTTGACTCGACAACGCTTATTTTCTAGTTTTTCTACCAGTTCGAGAGCCAACTCAGGTTTATGAAAGTCTAGGGCTATTATTATAGGAGAAATATTTGACTGCTCCATTATTTAACCTCAGTTTAGGATAATTGCAGTGTTAAATCTATCAGTTCTTTTAAAGATAACAAACTTGGTTGTTAATGTTATTTCATCTAAGTTACAAATTTAAGAAATAGGTTTGGTAGGCTTAAATATATTTAAATACAGTGAATAAACTGGTTTTAACAACAAATTAACCCACATTTTCAATTTTGGTAAATGAAATAAAGCCACGATAATCAAAATTATAATAATATGTACCCACCACACTCCTACCATTGGTGGCACGTCTCCACGTTCTATCCATTTCTTGGCTACATTTAATAAGTTATTGTAAATTAAGTAAATTAATATTCCCGATACTATTTTTGAGTACTGACCTTGACGTGGAGTAGTGTGAGACAGTGGAACCGCTAATATTGCCAATAAGATTACCGATATTGGAAAGGACAATCTCCATTGTAATTCTGCTTGTAAAGCTAACTGGTTAGAAGACCATAATTTATTAGTAGGTATGGCATCATGTTTTTGGTTATTAGATGCGGTGACTAATTTGGGAATTTTAATCCGGTGTTCTTCAAATTTGGTTATGGTATAAGTTAACTTTCCATGTTCATTTTCATACCGATAACCATCTACTAACACCATAAATAAGTCTTCACCTTGCTCCTCCTGATAACCTTTATCGGCTACTAAAATTACTTGTTTTTTAGGTAAATTAGCCTGAATAAATAAGGTATGCATATTTTCTGATTCGACTTTTTCTACATAAAAAATACCTTGGCCACGATTAAATTCCTTAAAACGACCAGCCGCAATCCCTCCAACTTCAGCAGCAGATTTTAATTGTACTTGTAATATATCTTGTTGATTTTCAGCCCAAGGAGCCAAAAATAGAGATAACGCTCCAATAACAATAGCAAATAAGAACCCAAAACTGGCAATAATAAAAATTGGAACTGGAATTCCACAAGCAGCTAATGCAGTTATTTCATTATCTTTATATAGCCTTCCTAGCGATAACAGTAAAGCCAAAAAAAATCCTAATGGCAAAATGAGCATTAAATCACTCAATAGTTTAAGACCTAATAATTGAAAAATAAATTCTGCTGGTATCTTGCCTATAGATGCTTTAGTTATATAAGACATAAAGCGATGGCTAACATAAATTAGGATCAATAATATGCTTAAAGCCAATAATGTATATAATATTTCTTTAAATAAGTAACGGCTGATAATCAAAAATATTACTCCATAAGGTGGGGACTCATGCCCAATAAAAGATAGTCCCTACAAACCAATGCAGTTTGTACAAATAGTAAATTTAGTCCAATTGTTATACAAAAAAATATATGAAATTCCTTACTTTTTAAACAAACCTGAATATCTAGTTTCTGAAAAACGATGATTACCACTATGACACTATTATGTCAGGGTATAAAGTCAGATTTTGTTGTACACCATCTTTAGTTGTTTTATTTGTTGAGTTTTGGTAATAAGGACATTTTTTATCTGAACATAAAAACGATATTTTTCTATTAATTTCTTTGTACAATGGAAAAAGACTTCGGTCAAAATATTGTAGTTTGTGAACAAAGTGCCTATCATAACATAATGAACGTAAAATATAGTAAAGTGAGTCATACAGTATATTACCATCGTTATCACGAGACTTTTGCACAAGAACTAACAGTTAAACTATAATAACATAATCAAGAATACAGAAAAGGAATTAAACAAAGGTCTGGAAGATATTTTAACCCAACGTTTCGCCTAAAACTTATCAAAACCCTTTGGAAAGTTCCGGCTTTTTTACTAAAATTTAACACTTCAAGTCCACCACCTAAGTTCTTAAATCTATCAAAAATGTATTAAAATCTGTCAAATACTTACTGGGATAAGGAATAAGGAAAGTTGGCATATAAATAGCTTTGGATTATTGATATTTACACGTTATTAACAATTTTCTGAGGTATTATATGAAAACTTTACAGCCCAAAGGGGCTATTACACGACCAGTTAAAAAGAACTCCATCCTTGC
>JAUCGN010000164.1 GCA_030378125.1 Thiotrichales bacterium HSG1
TTTCAAGGTTAAAATTATTTGTGAAATGTTTCAACCTTGAAGGCTGTTTAGAAATTTTAAATAATTCTTTGAAAGCCAAACTTTGAGGATAAATTTCACTCAAAATGTTAATAGCTGCTTTAGTTATCGGATACCGAATTTCAACCAATTCATCAGTATTAAGTTTAGTGGCAACATAACAATCAAGTAGTTTTTGCCAATCAAGTGAGCGTTTAACAACCTGTTGACAAAGTATGCTACGCCGCAAAGTTCTATGATAGAAAAAGTCTAAATATTGTTCTTGCTTGAAAAAGTCATCTTGAAATAACTCTTGCATTGCTTCTACAACTTGAGGTGGAAAATCCGACATCAAATAATGCCTGAACTCAATATCAGTAATATAAGCCAAATCATGTTGTGCAATATGATTTACAAATTGATGAAAATAAATTGGGTGATTTTCTTGTTCTAAAAAATCATGATATAGGTAGTTATCTTCTACAGTTTTAAATTGCTGAGATTTTTCTTTCAATAATAAATCAAAACTTTCATTTCCAAATTGGCGTAAATTAGTGATAAATTGTAAAATTCCTTTAGCTTGAGCGGTTTTATTTTTAGCCGATAAATCAGGTAATTGCTGCAAATGATACATCATCATATCTCGTATTACATTTTCCGTATGCCAACCCGGATAAATATTATAACTGACATATGCAATCCCATCAGCAGTTAGATGTTTTTTTATCAAATTCAACACAGTATCTTGCATTGACAATGGAACCCAAGAATAAATTCCATGAGCAATGATATAGTCAAATTTACCAAGAGGTTCATCAATGGTATTAAAATCTAGCTGTTTGAGGGTAATGTTAGCAAGTTGAATGGTTTTTACTATTTTTTGGCCACGATTAATTTGGCCGCTTGAAAGGTCTATGCCTACGCAAGTAGCTTGTGGTAAACTTTGGGCTATTGCGATTAAATTAGTTCCATCACCACAACCTAATTCCAAAACACTACAGTTATTGATAGGTACTGGATTGACACCAAACAATGTAGCTAGAGTTGCCAGTTTATCAGGATGGGAATCCGCATAAACCAAGGAAGGATAAGGAATTTCATCATAAACATTCATTTCGATCTTATCATTGACCAAGTTTTGCTAGATTTATCTCGCACAAAACCATTATCTCTTAATAGTTTATTTAGTGGTTGATTAACTTTATGACCAACTATTTTTTCAACTGATTTGCGTATATTTAAAATTGTTGTCGGTTTTTTTACTTTTGTAGTCAATTGTGCTACCGCTTCTCTTATCGAAATTCGCTTAGCATCATTCCATACAAGTAATCCCAATAACTGACCTCTACGGATTACAAAACGAGAATCTGCCTGAGTTAAACTTAACAGCATATAATCAGTAACATTATCAGGTAAATTTACTTTTTTTACAATAAGCAAATATTTTAACTCAGTTATATGTAAACCAGCTTGTTGTTCTAACAAATTTTTGTAAAAAATATCCAATATTTTAAGTCGTTCAACTTCAGTCAATGGAAAATCTCGCTCAATTAATCCCCAAACATTAGGTCTAACTCGGACCATATTAACAGTTGGCAGTACCGTTAAAAATCGGTCTATACCACGTTGTTTGATTAATAACTGTTTGATTTCATCAGCTGAAATAGGTTTACCAGCTTGTTTAACAATCGTAAATACGGTTTCTTGCAAGTCAAGCCTTAACAAATCGGTAGTCTTTTTAATCCACATCAAACGACCAACTGATTTTAAAACTTTGGATTTAGTCAGGATAATGTTAACTAAATATTTATCCAATTTTTTGTTAAAATTATATGATTGAAGTTTTTGGTATAATTCATTACAACTCCATTGTCTTTCTGGAGGACCAGCAAGTATTATTTTCTCTGTAATAGCCAAGATTTTTTTTCTATCTACCTCACTCAAAGGAAAATGTTCCATAGTACCATAAATACCTCTACCGTATAAATATGCCAATCCTTTCAAATTGTTATGCACATATCCCTTTACATCATGTCCTATCATATCCGAACATTTTTGAGCTATTTCAGTGTAGTGTAATGGTTCATTTGCTTCAAACAACAAAGCTGTCAGAAAACTAGCGATTCCATTCCCGATGCTACATAATATTTTTTGACCTTTACCACATGGAGAGGCAAAATATAATTGTTTTTCAATAGATTCATATAATAAATCAGTTAAATTTTCAGTTTGGTAGGTAGCAGCAACTTGGCGAAGAATTTTTTCTACTTCTTTTTTGGAAAGTTTTCTTTTGGTTATCTGTGATTTTAGTTTTTCTAAAGCATTTATTTTTATCTCATTCCATTGATTTTTATTTATTTTTGTGATAATATCATGTCCGTTAATTGTGACAACATCATAATTTGTCAGCTTTTTAACGGTTTGGGCTAAAAATAATTGATGTTTTAAAAAACCTAAGAACCAATTATCTTCCACTTCTAAACCACTTATATATAATGCTTTTTCTCTGTGAATTAATAACTTTTCCAATTTATAATTTAATTTGAAACCACAGGCTTTACGAATATCACCCAAACAATCAACTTCAATTTGCCTAACTCTTTCACGAGTAATAGACAATTCCTTTCCAATGCTTTCTAACGAATTACGTTTACCATCGAATCCTAATCGTTTTAATATTACTCGTTGTCTGCGTTTAGACAAATTAGTAATCACTTGCATTAAGTCTTCATAAAAATTACTAGACAAAATATTTTCCTTCTTGACATTATTTGGTCAATAAGTTAGAATGGTCAGTTGTCAAAAATAATTGGCAAGCAAAAATAGAGCTTGATTCTAAACTAAAGTTTATTGAAAACAAACATTAATCTTGAATCAATTTCCCCATCTTTGAAGAATTTGTTGACTTACATTCCAAATATACAGTAAGAGCTGTTTACAGTTTTGTATCCTAGTATTATTTGGTGGTAAATGTCAAGTCAAATTTAACAAATGTGGATTTTTTATTAAGTTTTAAAATTATTTAAGGATAAAGATATTAATAGCATCTTATAATAAGGTTAAACTTTCCATAGAAGGTTTATCATTTGGGAAATTCTTAAATCTCTATTCCTAAAAAATAATTTTACATTAACTGGAGACAAACATGCGCGATGATCGTCATAATGAGCATAGCAGCTATGGTTTAGATAATCATGGATTAACTAACTTAAATGATATTTATTGGAATCTAAACACACCTGCTCTTTATGAACATGCACTTAAAAATAATGAGGGTATTTTATCTCACTTAGGTCCATTAGTAGTTCGAACTGGTCAACATACTGGTCGTTCTGCTAATGACAAGTTTACTGTTCAAGAAGACTCTACAAAGGATGATATTTGGTGGGGTAAAATTAACCGTCCAATTTCGTCAGAACAATTTGACGAACTGCATCGTCGCATGAGTTTACATTTACAGTCAAAAAACGTTTATGTGCAAGATTGTTATAGTGGGGCTTCTGCAGAACATCGGTTACCAGTTCGTATTATAACTCAGTATGCTTGGCATAACTTATTTATTCGTAATATGTTTTTGCAGGCTAATCCAGAAGAATTAGCTAGTCATATACCAGAATTTACTGTAATTGATGCTCCAGAATTTAGTGCTAATCCATCTCTTGATGGTACAAATTCAGAAACTTTCATTATCGTAAACTTTGCGAAAAAATTAGTTCTGATTGGTGGTACTAGTTATGCTGGTGAAATGAAGAAATCTATCTTCAGTGTGATGAATTACTTGTTACCTAAGAAAGGTGTATTGCCAATGCATTGTTCTGCTAACATCAGTCCAGATGGCAATACTGCAATTTTCTTTGGTTTAAGTGGTACTGGTAAAACTACTTTATCTGCTGATGCATCCAAGACTTTGATTGGTGATGACGAACATGGTTGGGATGACGAAGGTATCTTCAACTTTGAAGGCGGTTGCTACGCCAAGTTGATTAATTTATCCCCAGAAGCAGAACCAGAAATTTACGAAACCACTCGTCAATTTGGAACTATCTTAGAAAACGTGCCATTAGATTCTAAGACTCGTCGTATTGACTTAATGGATGATAGTTTCACAGAAAATACTCGTGGTTCTTATCCAATTTCTCATATTGATAATGCTACTCGAGAAGGTAAAGGTGGTCAACCAAAGAATGTTATTTTCTTATCCGCTGATGCATTTGGTGTATTACCTCCAATTTCTAAGTTGACTAAAGCTCAAGCAATGTATCATTTCTTATCTGGTTACACTGCGAAAGTAGCTGGTACTGAAAAAGGTATCACTGAGCCACAACCAAATTTTAGTGCTTGTTATGGTTCTCCTT
>JAUCGN010000165.1 GCA_030378125.1 Thiotrichales bacterium HSG1
CGATCCCAAAACTGGCCAAATGGTAGCCAAAAAAACAGTTGCACCAACTTATACCCAAATTTTTGGTGATTGGCTGTGTGATATGGCAATTGCTGATGAAAAGTTGATTGGAATAACTCCAGCTATGTGTGAAGGTTCTGGTTTAGTTAATTTTTCCAAATTATTTCCCGAACGTTATATTGATGTTGGCATTGCTGAACAGCATAGCGTGACTTTAGCAGCCGGGTTAGCCTGTGAAGGTTTAAAACCAGTTGTAGCTATTTATTCTTCTTTTTTACAGCGAGCTTATGACCAATTAATCCATGATGTTGCTTTACAAAACTTGCCAGTACTATTCGCCATTGATCGAGGTGGTTTAGTTGGTGCTGATGGTCCGACCCATTCAGGTTGTTTTGATTTATCTTATTTGCGTTGTATCCCCAACATGTTAATCATGACTCCAGTTGATGAAAATGAATGTCGACAAATGTTATCCACTGGTTTTAAACACGCTGGCCCAAGTGCGGTACGTTATCCACGTGGTTGTGGGACTGGAATAGCTGTTGAACCTGAATTAACTACTTTGCCAATTGGTAAAGCTAAATTGTGTAATCAAGGTATCAAGGTAGCCATTTTGGTCTTTGGCACTCTGTTGACTGTAGCTCAAGAAGTTGCTAGACGTATTAATACTACTGTTGTTAACATGCGGTTTGTTAAACCTTTAGATGTTGATATGGTTTTACAAATGGCTAAACAGCATGAGTTATTAGTCACCATTGAAGAGAATACTATAGTTGGTGGGGCTGGTAGTGCAGTTAACGAAATTTTGCACGTTCATAAAGATTCGACTCAAGTATTGAATTTAGGTTTGCCAGATCATTTTATTAATCATGGTGATACAGCGATGTTATTGTCTCAATGTGGGTTAGATGTTGACGGAATAATTCGTTCTATAAATAAGTTATACAAGGTTGAATGATATTCTGTTTATATAGTTTTTCAGAACAATAAATTTTTAACTCCTCAATACTAATGTCATATAAAGACTTCACACTAAAAAAAATACAAAGTGTTTTCCAAATAGAAATAATTGAAAAAATAGGTATATTTGCAAATATTGCTGAACATGAAATAAGCCAACACTTAATTGATACCTTACAAGAAAATATACCATTAGCCATTGCTATAAATACCGAAAAAGCCCGCTCAGAACTTATTATATCCCCTGTCTTAGTTGAATTAAGAAAAATATTTAAGCATAAAATCAGCTTGTTTTCAGGAATCGAGTTAAACATTGATAAAGAAAGGGAACTGAACGGATTTTGTGATTTTTTAATCAGCTTATCTCCTGAACAATTATTCTTAAAAGCTCCAATATTAGCAATAGTTGAGGCTAAAAATGAAAATATAATGAGTGGAATTGGACAATGTCTTGCTGAAATGATTGCTGCGAATATATACAATGAGCAAGAAGGAAATAGTACTAAAAAAATTTATGGTATAGTAACTTCTGGTAATTTATGGAAATTTATCAAACTAGATAATAATATTGTGTCTATTGATTTAGATGATTATGGCATAAAAGAACCAAATAAAATTATGGGGATATTGTCTAGTATGATAGAACAAAAAGCTTAACAATATTCGATTTCTATAAACATTGGAATTTAAAGCCAACATTATATAGCGGTTTAAGATATGCACTATTCTTGAGCGGCTGAAAGTCCATGATAAAGAACATTTTTAAAAATGGCAGAAAATAGAAAATTACAAGTATTTGTGTCTTCGACTTATAAAGATTTGAAGAATGAACGGCAAGCTGCGGTGGAAGCTATTTTATCGGCTGGGCATATTCCGGCTGGGATGGAGTTGTTTGCGGCTGGAGATAAGTTGCAAATGAAAGTTATTGAGGATTGGATTGATGATTCGGATGTGTATTTGCTTATTTTGGGAGCTAGGTATGGTAGTATTGAGCCTGAATCTGGAAAGAGTTATACCCATTTGGAATATGAATATGCATCAAAACGGAAAAAAGCTTTGTTTGCTTGTGTTATTGATGAACAGGAACGGATATATCGAGTTGAAAATGGTTTAGTTAAGGAAGACTATCCAGATAAATTACGAGAATTTGTGCAGCAAGTATGTTGCGATAAGGTAGTGAAATTTTGGAAAAATTCGGATAGAATTCAATATGCTATTTCTCACAGTTTAAATCACTATTTTGCTAAACGGGATGATTTGATTGGTTGGTTACGTTCTGATTCTGTATCTGAAAATGATAATAAGTTAGCTTTAGAAAAGGAAAAAAAACTTGTACAACAACTTAAAGCTAAATTAACTAAAACTGAAAATATATTATTGCAACGTAAAAATGATATAAAACAGTTAAAGACTAAATTATCTGTATTAGAAACTGTCTCTGTAGAAAAAATATCTAATCCAGAAAAAATTGGAGAGAATTTTGTTGAAACTAGCAATGACATAAATTTAGAGATGGTGTATATCCCGGCTGGGGAATTTATGATGGGTTCTGATGAGTATGAAGATGAACAGCCAATTCATAAAGTTATTATTAAACAACCATTTTACATGGGTAAATATCCAATTACCCAATCCCAATGGCAAACCGTAATGGGTAACAATCCGTCTAATTTTAAAGATGATAAAAGACCAGTTGAACAAGTTTCTTGGAATAGATGTGGTTAAATTTTGTGAAAAATTATCTAAATTAACCAATAAAACCTATCGTTTACCTTCTGAGGCAGAATGGGAATATGCTTGTCGGGCTGGCACAACTAGCAAGTATTATTTTGGGGATACTATTAGTAAAGAATTAGCTAATTACAGTGGAAATATTGGTGAAACTACTGATGTAGGTAGTTATCCAGCCAATAGCTTTGGTTTATACGATATGCATGGTAATGTTTGGGAATGGTGTGCAGATTATTATCAAGATAATTATAACAATGCTCCAACTGATAGTAGTTCTTGGGAAAAAGATAGTAAATACAGAGTGTTGCGTGACGGATCATGGATCGACCTTTCCAATCATTTTCGGTCTGCTAGCCGTGGTAGGAACGTACCATCTTTTCGTAACAAGCTCATTGGGTTTCGAGTTGTTCGTATGTTGTAGTGCGGACTTATTTTCCCTTTACTCTTTTTGTTTTTATTTAAAATTTTTTGGGTATTTTGTCTGAATCAGAATTCACCGGATTAAAGGATTAACAGGATAAATTCAATTATTTTATCCTTAAATCTTGATTCAGAAAACTCCTAATTTTCAACAACAACACCCAATGCAACTTAAAATAAAAGATTTTCAAATCATCAAAAATGCAGATATTAAATTAGACGGTTTGACTGTCATTGCTGGTGAAAATGATACGGGTAAAACTACCATTGGAAAAATACTCTTTTCTGAAGTAAGGAACTATATTTTAAAACATAAAAAAATGGATAATAATATAAAATTTGAAACAGAAAATGTCATCACAAACTTCCCAATTTTTATAGATAATCCAACCTTTTTATCACAATTCAATTATCTTAAAAACACGATGGTGTTATCACAACAATATCAATTAAATTTTTCATTATCAAACGAAATTGGAGATTTAATTTTAAGAATATCTCAACCTAAAATAACCAGTAATAATCAACAATATCAACAGATTAAAGATATAATTAATGGCGAAGTTTATTATGATTCCTTGGAAGATAATATTTTTTATAAAAAGAATGGTTTGAAAGAAAAATTAGACATGTATCAAACTTCAAGTGGAATTAAAATGTTTGGTTTTTTACAAATACTTATTCTTAATGGTAGTCTAAAAAAAGGTAGCATTTTAATACTTGATGAACCAGAAATCCACTTACACCCAAAATGGCAACTTGAATATGCAAAAGTTATTATTTCTCTAGTGACAGAAGGTATAAAAGTATTGGTTAATTCACATAGCCCATACATGATAGAAGCATTAGAACTATATTCAAAGGACATCAACACCAACTTTTATTTAGCAAATAAGCTTGCTGAAACTTCAGTCATCGAAAATGTCAATAATAATCTGGAACTTATTTATAAAAAATTAGCTGAACCTATCAGTATTTTAGAGGAATTAGAAGATGTTGAATAAGATCACCAAAGATTTTATTAAAAATGGTTATTTTGATACTTTAAGCAATATAAGTATTGATAATTCAGATAAATATAATCCAATATACTTCACACGCCCACAACTTGAACTTTTTTTACTTCCTTAAAAGATTGAAAATTGAAAGTAAGCAATGAGTCCAATTCTGTTTTATAAATTGTATGTGTTTGAGCCAAACAATCTGTAATGGCT
>JAUCGN010000166.1 GCA_030378125.1 Thiotrichales bacterium HSG1
AGTTTTTATAACATATTGTTATTAAAGTAATTTTTTATTTCAAAGAAAAATAATAAAACATTTAAATTTCAATAAGTTATAATTTTAACTAAGCTCAGTTTTTAAAAACTGTCCGAACTATTGTTAAATAACAAGTAATAGTAAAACAAGAACAGTTCAAACTGGATGAAATAACTAAAACAGCAATAATTATACCTTTCAATATAGTTTATAACCTTCACATAACACTTCGTTTGTTATACAATTAATCGAAATTCTACGTTTTGACTACTAAAAACATCCAATTATATAGGAAAGACTTTATGGATGCTGAAACAAAAGCAAAGATAGAATCGTATTTAGCTGATGAAGCTTTGTTGTATCAAACTTGGTATGATGGATTTGGAGCAAAATCCACAACTTATACCAAACAAGTTGGTCCTAAAAAAACATTATCTGAACTAAAATATTTATTTTTAAGTTGGATGGATAAGTTAGAAATACAGTTACAACAATCTAAATTGTGTGAAGTTTACTGTAATACTAAAGCTGAAGCTAAACAGACAATAGAAGTTGTGTTAATTTTTAAGTTAACTAATGAATTATCGAATGTTATTCCTGATATATCATCAAATTACGATAGTGTATTAGCTACTGCAACTGCTTTAGTAATAACTGGTATTTTGAGCAATTTATGTAAATGTTAGTTTATGGAAAACAACAATAGTAGGAAGAAAATAATCCAGATTCTCGAACAAATAACGGTCAAAATTAAAGTTGGATTTAGACCAGAAAATTTTCGAGGAACTGGGTTTTTTATTACAAATGATGGTTATATTTTAACTGCTTGGCATTGTATTCAAGATGCAGTTATTAGTGATTCAGCTATCATTATAGAATGTCAAAACGGAGAAACGTACAGAGCTGAAATAAAACAGATAAAAATTATAGAAGATTTGAAAAAAATAGGATTAGATATTGTTATTTTAAAAATAGAATATCGAGTTAAAATATGTGTTCCATTGGGAAAATATTATGAAAACAATAAAGGTGATGAAATTGTTAGTTTAGGTTATCCCGCATCACATTTAAATAATGCAGGAATTAGACAATACTTTGGTAAAATTTCTGGGATAATTAATGACAATACCATAGAATTAGATGGGGGTGTTAAAGGAGAAGGTCAAAGTGGTAGTTTAATTTATAGTTTTGCAGCTAAACGTATTATTGGTTTAGTAATTGAAAAATATAATACAGAAGTTATGCAACATGCTGGATTAGCAATAAATTTTAATTATTTATTAAATACTTATGACTGGAAAAAGTTTAGAGAAAGAAAGATATATGGTATTTTTTTAGGATTTTATTATTCCGATATAGAATCTAAATGGGATAGTTATCTTAAAAGAATTGAAGAAAAATCAAAAAATGAACATGTTATTATTAAAGAAAAAATTGTTGTTCAACCTCCTTATAAAGAGGTAAAAGGTTGTTTGTATGCGATAACAACTAGTGTATTAAATTTTTTTAAAAAACTACTTCTTTTAGTTGTTTTAGTTATTTTAGGATTTTATTTTTTACAATTTTTAGAAGAAAAACATAATAATGAATTAAAACTTATTAAAAATAAGTATGAAAAGATATTAAAGAAAAAATTAGAATTAGTTAAAGATGACTATGACAGAGAATTAAGTTCTATTAGAAATAGCTATAACAAAAAGGTAAATGAGAAAAACACAGAATTGGAAACAGCTAATCTTGAGTATTATAAAAACTTAGCAACTATTTATATAAAGTATGATGAAATAGATGAACAAAAAAAATTATTAGACAATCAGATACAAGAACTTGAAAAAAACATAAAAACACATGAAAAACAATTAGAAGAAAAAAATGAAAAATTAAAGGAATATAAAAATTACCATTTACCTAAATTAGAAGGTGAAATTGATTCACAAAAATCAGAGATTAACGAATTAGAAGAAAAAATTAAATTACAAGAATCTCTAATTTATGAATTAGATAGTAAAATTGTGTTGCTTAACGAAAATTTTCTGTCACAAAATATGCCACAGGCTATATATATTTTAACATCATTAAATACTATTACTAAATATATAAATGATAGTTATATATCTGATAAAATCAATTTTTTAAATGATGCTTTAATTTCCGAATTAAAAGTAAATATTCAAGAATATAATTTTGTCTATGAAATATATAAACGTAGTAAAAATAATATTAAGTTTATTTCCCAAGCAGAATTTCTTTACAATTTTAATAAAATAGAAAATGTACAATTAAGTTCTAAAAATAATATAATATATGTAAAAGACCTTAAAAATAAATCAATTAAAAATCAGTACGAATTACATTTATGGGATACAAATAATTTTGAGAAAATTCGTACTATAAAAGAAAATGCTAATGGATTATTTGGAGTTATTACACCAGACGAGAAAAAAATAATTACCACATCATATGCAGGTAAAATTAAAATACAAAATATTTTTCTTAAAAACGATAAATTGATTAACAAACCTTCTCATAAAAAAGCTGCATATCATATTGAAATTAGCAGTGATAGTAAAAAGATAATAACGGCA
Organism: Thiotrichales bacterium HSG1; assembly: GCA_030378125.1. GTDB lineage: Bacteria > Pseudomonadota > Gammaproteobacteria > Beggiatoales > Beggiatoaceae > DRQV01. Next base: position 2,586 of record JAUCGN010000166.1, read on the forward strand.
TCACAAGATAAACATGCTGTTTTGTGGAATATAAAAACAGGAAACAAATTATGTACTTTTCCACATAAAGGTTTAGTTAAATACGCACAATTTAATTCTGATGATTCCAAAATTATTACTGCATCCTATGATAAAAAAGTTAGAATATGGGATGTTAAAACTTGTACCAAGAATAATAATATTCCCAATAACATTATTCCACATAAAAACAAAGTAATTAAGGCGACCTTTACTAGTTATGATGACAGGATTGTAACCATAGATAAAAATGATGAGCTAAATGTATGGTATAAACAAGGCAAAGAACATAAAACAGATAAACCATTCAATAATGTAAAAAAAGTAAAAGTTAGTTTAGATAAAAAAATCGCAATGTTACAAGAAAAAGAAAATAAATATAATGTTGTAATATTAGCAACTAACTCTTCAGGGATAATTTTTAGAAAAACAGATTTAATAGAAACATATGATATATCTTTTAGTCCAAATGGAAAATTGATTGCGTTTCCTATTAAAACTGAAAAAAATTATGTTATTCAAGTATGGAATATAGAACAAAACAAATTAATTACAGAAAAAGATTTGACAGAAAAAATCAAACATATTCAATTCTCTTCCAATGGAAAAAAATTTCTTGCTGCCTCTGATAATAAAATTATATTATGGGATATTGAAATTAAAGAGTTTGAATTAAATGATTCAGAAAAAGAAAAAATTAGTAATTTGTATAGAGAAGTTCAACGTAAAGCCATTACACAATAATTCATTAAAACATGAAAACCCTTAACTCGTATCCCATTGATGATATCCATAAACAAAGTAATAATACTCTCAAAAAATCCATAAAAAAATAATGAAAATTTGAAAAATTAATACTAATAACCATATTATGGCAAGAAAACTCTAAAACTATTAAATACAAAATAGCCACCAGTTATAATTATAATGGGTGGAAAATAAAAAAACTCTTCCTAAAATCATGTGGCAACAGCGAGTCTTTAATCTATTATTATTCTTTTGTATCATAACTTTATTATCAGTTGTGTTATTGGTATATGTTGAACATTATGAAACAAATCAGGCCGAAAATGAAGCTAAACGTTTAATATATCGAGAATTATCAACAGCAGTTCAGAAAATTGATACTGAATTGCAAAATTTGTATTCGATTGCCAATTCTTTAGCTCTAAAACTCAGCAATGGGGAATTACAACGAACAGATATAAATAAACGTTTAGCAGAAATAATGGCGATGACTCCCAACTTATTTGGGATTGGAGTTGCCTATATTCCTTATGTGAACACTCCCCAAGAACGTCGTATGTCGCCATACTACCTCAGCAGAGAATCCACTGAAACCTTAATTCAACCGTTTACTATTCCATGTGCTTTAGTTAATAACATTTCTAAATGCGTTATTTTTATAGAATATTCTCTTAAAAATATCCAAACTTTACCTACCCTTAAAAACTTAGGCAGACAAGTTTCACTGCTAAATACAGATAACTTAGCTAAAATAGGTTATCAGTTTACTATTTCTAAACAAAAAGAACTCATAACTTATCCAATTACTGAACATGTTAATTCAAATATTTTTGAGGCAACTCAACCTGATAAAATATTTGAACAATTAGTCAAATCTGCGATCCATAATGAAAGTGGGTTTGCCGAATATTTTAATCAAACCTTTGGGCAAGATTTGTGGGTATTTTATCAACCAATTCCGACTACAGCATGG
>JAUCGN010000167.1 GCA_030378125.1 Thiotrichales bacterium HSG1
ATTGAGCAAGTTGTTCTTCTAGATTATGATTCATTTTTGTGAAGGTCGTGAAGTTTGGACTTTTAAGCCATCCATTGCGTTAGGTAATTGAGTGATTATCACCTGATCACCATAGTTTAATTTAGGACTACGAACTAGGATTCTTGCTTTTCCAGTTTTAGTGATTTGTTCTCCAACTCTTTCTATTGTCAGGCTTTCCATACGTCCATCAATAAATTTATAAATACGATTGGTTCCATAGACTGCTTCATAGGGTAAGGCAACTATGTTAGCCTGTTCTGGTAAAGTTAGCAATAGAGTTAAGAATTGTCCTAAGCGTAATGAAATCGTGCCTTGATTAATTTTAAATAGAGCATCAATACCGCCACTGTTTTGGTTTATTTGTCCGGCAATTCGGTCAAGTTGTAAAGTTATAGGCTGGTCATTTATTCTAGTGATTGCCAGTAACTTGGAAGAATTTATCACTACATCTTGATAACGAGTGGGAATTTGAACTCTAACTTCTAAGGCAGAATCATCATACATGGATAATAACATATCTCCACTTCGCACTCTATCCCCAATGGCAACATTTACTTTAGCAATAATTCCAGTAAATGGTGCAATTACTTTAGTACGAACTAGTTCTAGCTTGGCAATATCCCGTAAGGCTTTGGCTTTGTTTTGTTTAGCTTGTAATTGTTTCAAAAGAACTGCATGATTTTTTATTTTTAAGTTACGTTGATTAAGGTTTAACATTTGCCGTTCCACTGACTGTTGAGCATCATCCAAAGCCGACTGAGAAGTTATATTTTGCCTAATTAATTTTTTTAACCGTGTTAGAGATTTTTTCGTCAGTTTTAACAAAGATTTTTCATGGATGAGATTTGTTAAATTATTATCATAAGATTGTTTCTCCAAGGTAATTTGGGCCTTAATATCTTTAATATCAGCATTGCGTTGTTTAAGCTTTAAAATGCTATCGTTGTCTTCTAAACGTATCAAAACATTACCTTGTTTAACTTTTTTACCTTCTAAAGCAGTTACTTCTAAAATTTGAGCATTTAAGTTTGGGGTACGCAAAGTTGTAGTTTTGGGCGATTCTATTCTACCGTATAAAGTTACAGTTGGCGATAAGGTAGTGGGGGTAACTGATACCATTGACACAATCCAAACTGGTTCGGTAGCTTTAGTTTCTTTACCTTTGGCTTTAGTTTGTAACATGTATTTAAACCCAAAAATACCGGTTGCTAAGATTAATATTGGTAAAATAATTGGTAGATTTTTTTTCATAAAAAATGTTATAATTCTCAGGATGATTGTATTTTTATAATTGTTCGATTTTAACACAACCATTGCTTTATCTCATAAAACCAATGATATTGGAATTTTAATATAATTGAGAGCTAAAATTTTCTATGAAAAATATCAACCTTGATTGAAATAACCAATATTTTAAGATACTAAATCATACGGTATTTGGGGTAAATTTAAATGTTTAACGTATATTTAATGTAGGGTGTATAAGTGATAATGTCATATACCAAAAATTATTTGAAAAGTAAATGACGCTCAGTTTATCCACCCTACGTTTGGTATTTATTATAAAGTTTAAGAGAAAAAAATGTTTTTAAATAGATTTGATTATAAGATTGATTTCATGGGAAAACGGCATATTTCCATGATTATTTCCACTTTGTTAGTTGTTGTTGCCATAACCTCTATAGTAATGCAAGGACTTGTATTTGGAATTGATTTTACTGGTGGTACATTGGTAGAAGTTGGTTATACACAAGATGCAGACTTAGAAAAAATTCGTTCTGCTCTGCACAATAATGGCTTTCCTAATGCAGTTGTGCAAAATTTTGGTTCCACTAAAGAAGTACTGATTCGCCTAGGAGTACATGAAGAAACTAAAGACAATCCCCTAAGCACCCAGATACTACGTTTGTTAAAAGCTGATGGAACTCAAGTAAATATGCGGCGAGTTGAATTTGTCGGCCCTCAAAAAGGTAATGAATTAGTGGAACAAGGTGGACTCGCTGTTATTTACACTTTGTTTGGAATATTAATTTATGTTGCTTTTAGATTTGAATATCGTTTCGCACTTGGTTCTATTGCAGCCTTAATCCATGACACTCTCATCGTAGTTGGTTTTTTTTCTGTGTTCAGATTAGAATTTGATTTGACTGTATTGGCTGCGGTGCTCGCTGTTATTGGTTATTCCCTCAATGATACCATCGTTGTATTTGACCGAATTCGGGAAAACTTTGTCAAGATGCGTAAACAAGAATCCATAAACGTAATGAATATCTCCATCAATCAGATGTTGGGACGTACCGTTATGACTTCGGTGACTACAGCTTTGGTGTTGACAGTTTTATTCGTAGTTGGTGGAGAGCTAATTCACGGTTTTTCTACTGCCCTTTTGCTTGGAGTTGTTGTTGGAACTTATTCATCTATATATATCGCTAGTGCCACCGCTTTAGCACTTGGAATTAGCAAAGCTGATTTGATGCCGGTGCAGAAGGAAGGTGCTGAGCAAAAAAATGTTGATTATTAACTGTAAATATTTGCTGATGAAATTAGTGGAACTCTTGACTTTCTTAGTTATTCTAGTTTAGAATGCGGGATGTTTAATCACATAGATAATTGTAGTAAATTCAATATTATCAAGCGATTGGTAGGGTTATCCTACAATTTTTTAAATCTTATGGAGAATGTTTAATGAAACTGTCCTATGCAGTTATTTTATCGTCCTTACTAGCAGTCGGTAGTGCGTTTGCTGCTAAAACTCCACCACCGATTTCAGATGTTGAGTTTGAACAAGCTAAACAAATTTTCTTTGAACGTTGTGCTGGTTGTCATGGAGTATTGCGTAAAGGAGCTACTGGTAAGCCATTAACTCCTGATATAACTTTAGAAAAAGGTACTGAATATCTTAAAGTATTTATTGCTTTTGGTTCACCAGCCGGAATGCCAGCTTGGGGAGCATCAGGTGATCTGTCTGAAGCAGAAGTTGATTTAATGGCTCGTTATATTCAGCATGAACCGCCAGTTCCACCTGAATATAGTATGGCTGATATGAAAGCCTCTTGGAAAGTATTAATTCCACCAGAACAGCGTCCAACTGAAAAAATGAATATCTTTGATGTAGAAGATTCTTTTTCTGTTACTTTGCGTGATTCTGGTGAAATTGCACTAATTGATAGTGATACCAAGAAGATGATTACTATCATTAAAACTGGTTATGCGGTACATATTTCTCGTCTATCAGCTTCTGGGCGTTATTTATATGTGATCGGTCGTGATGCAAGAATTAATCTAATTGACTTATGGATGGAAACACCAGCGACTGTCGCTGAGATCAAAGTTGGTATGGAAGCACGTTCAGTAGAAACTTCTAAATTTGAAGGTTGGGAAGATAAATATGTGATTGCCGGAACCTATTGGCCACCTCAGTTTGTAATTATGGATGGTACTACTTTAGAGCCGTTACGCATTGTTTCTACTCGCGGTATGACTACAGACACACAAGAATATCATCCTGAACCAAGAGTTACTGCCATTACAGCTTCTTATCAACAACCAGAATTTATGGTTAACGTCAAAGAAACTGGTACAGCTGGACAGCCTGCTAAAAATATTACAACTAGCAATACTGACCATAGTTTATAGTTAAAATATTGATACATACTTAATTCCTAAAAAGTTTATTGAGAACCAGCTATAAAACAATATTAAGTTCTTTGTACAGGACATTTTTTATTTAAAATAAGTAGTTTAATGGTTAGCCAGATTTTTTATACCAATAATTTTTACAGGTTTTATCCTGAAAACCCTTAAACGATCTAGATTAAATCATGTTTATTACTTCGTTTCCGTTAATTTTAATGATTAAAACACATTTAAACCAATAAATTAAAGAACAATATCAGGTACAAAATTCCAGCACTCAAAGATATAGCTAGATGAATTTACAATTTTCCAGTATAACTCAAAAATTATCATCTGTGCTAGATTCATTGAAAAAAAATCTTTGTACAGGATAACTTTTTTTGCCCAAATTAATAAACATCATGTATAGTATTGTAAACGTTAAATTTTCCAGTTGGAGTAATCAAACGTTTGTCTTTGATCACATGTTTGAGCTGTCTGCTTTTATCATCCACAATTACGATAGCGGACTCATATTGTTTATCATTCCAAACTGAAAACCAAACTTCATCCCCATACTTGTTGTATTCAGGTTGCACAATTCTCTTGCTACCTTCCCCAACATCAGCCCATTTCGCAATTGGCAATACTTCATAACCAGCATCCAAATCATT
>JAUCGN010000168.1 GCA_030378125.1 Thiotrichales bacterium HSG1
ACAGTGATGAAACGTGAAAAAAATATGTTTGCCAATGCAGATTTTTTCCATGCCTCAACTTATCATTTTATGGGAATTCCTACCAAATTATTTACCCCAATTTTTGTTTGCTCACGCGTAACTGGCTGGTGCGCTCATGTCTTTGAACAGAGGGCGAATAATCGTATTATACGTCCTAGTGCTGATTACACTGGACCTGATACTGCGACTTGGGTTAAGCTAAAAGATTAGGACTACTTTTCTAAAATTAATTACAATGGATTCAGATTCTAAATTGTTAAACACTGGAGCGACAAAAATATTAGCAACACAGGCTATGATAATCTCTGTTATTGCGATGTATTTTTACTTTTATCACAACCAACAAGAGGCACAATCTGCTCTATTTGGAGGTTTTATTGTAATGTTTAATGTTTGGATGATGGATCGTAGAATTCGTCTTGCTTCTAGAGTGGATAAACCAGGTAAAGAAGTCAGAATATTCTATTTTGCCGCTATCCAACGATTTATTTTTACCTTGAGTTTTTTTATGATTGGCATGGGATTGTTAAATTTACCTCCAATACCAATGCTAATATCATTTGCTATAGCTCATTTAGGTTATGTTAGGCGTTTTTAAATAATTTGTCTGATTCAGAATTAAAGAATAATTTACAACCTGTTAATATAGTTTATATTTCAATGGTTTATATTTAACAATTCTAAATTCTGATTCAGACAATGAAAGATGTCTCGTACAAAGGTGAATTTATAAAAGACCCACCTACAATATAAATTGTTATATATCCATGTATTACAAATATTTTGGTTTAAAATATCCCCCCTTTAAAATTACTCCAGACACTCATCTATTTTATTCAGGTGCTAATCGAGGTTTAACACTAGACGCATTAGTTTATGCAGTTAAAAATGGTGAGGGAATTATTAAGGTTGTTGGAGAAGTTGGTAGTGGTAAAACCATGTTGTGCCGCATGTTGGAACAAAAATTACCTAAAAAAATTGAGGTAGTTTATATCGTTAATCCACGTTTATCGCCAGAAATGATTTTACATGCTATAGCTTTGGAAATGCTTTTGCCAGTCTCTCCGCAAGACAATCATTTGCAAGTAATGCACATTTTACATAACCATTTATTGGAGAAACATTCTAAACAGCAACAGGTAGTGGTATTTGTTGAAGAGGCACAAGGAATGCCATTGGAAACTTTAGAAGAAATACGTTTACTTAGTAATTTGGAAACAACTCATAATAAATTGTTACAAATAGTATTATTTGGTCAACCAGAACTTGATATTAATTTATCAACAACTAATATTCGCCAACTGAAAGAAAGAATTACTCATAATTTTTATCTGGAAGAATTAACCAATAATAATATCCGAGAATATTTACAGTTTCGGTTGCATGCAGTTGGTTATCGAGGACCACCAATTTTTTCTCCAGCAGCAATTCGTTTATTAGCTAAAGTATCCAAAGGCTTAATGCGTAGAATTAATATTTTAGCAGATAAAGCATTGTTAGCATCATTTGCTGATAACACTCATATCATCCTTTCCAAACATATCTGTCTGGCTGCAAGAGATAGCAATTATCCCTGTCCAACTCAATTTGGTCGAAAAATAAGGATAGTATTTATAATTTTTATTGGAATATTAATACCTGAGAGTTTGACTACTTCACTTGACATTGTTGAGACTTATGTTGTTAATGAAACCACTGATAGTAGTGATAGTCGTAACATTGCCAAAACTGTTGATACATCTAATGTTAATAATATTATTTCCCAAACTTCCCCACTACAAAAACGTCTACAAGCTACAAAAAAATGGCTTCAAAATAAACAAGGTTATACTATTCAAATCGTACAGATAAAAACTGATAAAACTGACTATTTGCAAAAATTTTTGAATAAAATAGAAATACAACCATTATTAGATGATTTATATATATATCGTACTGATTTGTATTGGAAAGTTATGTATAGTAGGTTTATTGACGCACAAAATGCAATAACAGCAATTGAAAATTTACCAACAAGTCTACAACGTAATAAACCTTTTTTGCGTAAAATAATTGATGTTAAAAATTAGCTAGTTATTAATAATATCGGTAGTCCTGAACCAAGTATTCAACACGATTTATTAAACCGGTTTCTTTTCCAACAGATTTGTAATTTTTGTTAGGAAAAATAACATCATATGCTTTCCAATAAATTGTATAATAAACAGTATCCTGAAAGTTTACTCTGTTAATGTTATATTAATTCCGGGTGAGGTTGTAACAATCTTGCCCTTATCATTACCATCTTCAACTCGATAAGCCAAATATATTTCTAAAGTCCCAACTATTCCAAAAACACCCGAATACATGTCAACAGTTAGATATTCTGGCATCTTGTTAATAGTTCTCAATGGAGATAAATTAGCTTTGGTTAACAGTGGAATAGCTGTGGTTTCATCACTTTTCACTCTTTTTACATTCCAACTCAATGGACAAGTAGTACAATCAACCAATTGATACCATTGATAACCGGTAGAATAATGTTTATTAACGTGATAACCCACCACCAAAATGTCAGCTTTTTTACCAATATGTTTACTATCTGTTTTGATAACACCAGCTGTTAATACAGAATTAAATTGATTTATAGTAACAGTTTGATTAAAATCATTAAATTGTCCATTTTGATAAACTGACAAACCACCTTTCATTACTGCATTAGTTGCACTGTTATTAGTGGTAATAACATTAAATGGTTGGGCATTTACACACACTTCCCCACTGATTAAACCAGTTTTAAAGCAATTCATTTCTTTTTGTAGTTTTTCGCTAACTGTACCGCTTATGGGAAAGGTAAATAAACTTTCATCAATGTCACTATTATAAAAAGACACAATATCAATAAAATTACCTACGACAGAACCATTTAAAGTTATATCAAAGTTAATTGATGCTCCTGCTGTTAATTGAGTTGGAATTGGGAAAGAATCCACTGTAAATCCGCTACCATCAACAGTAGCCTGACTATTTAAGTCCAAACTAGAGCTACCAACATTTTTTATCGTAAAAGTTTTAGTTATATCTGTATCAAGTGCAGTTGTACCAAAGTCAACTGAAATGTTAGTACCTGAAATTATATCAAACTGTCCATCTAAAACTTGAATTTCAGAATTAACTGCATCTGTGGGAGTAACTTCGCCACTAATAATAAAATCGAATGGATTTTCATCGACATCAGTGTTATACAATTCAACTGGGCCATTAAATTTACCAGTATTAAGGGTATTTAATTGTAAATCAAATATAAATTTATCATTGACAGCCAACCCTCTGGGATAAACAGTAATTATATCAAAACCATTTGGTATACTATAACCATATAGATCCATGGGTTTGCTACCAATATTGTGCATGGTAAACCTTTTGGTAATGGGCTGTCCAACACTAGTTGTACCAATGTTAATTGGGATAAGACTACCATCAATTATTTCGGTTGCTCCACTAAATAGTTGAATTTCCGCTCCCGCAGCTGTATTTAATTTAACCTCTCCGCTGACAGTTATATTAAGCGGATTATTAACACTATTATTGGTGACAGATAAAATACCAGTATAATGGCCAATTTTATCAGCATCTAAACTAATCGTAAATGTGCCGCTAGTACCCGGAGCAATAGGATTTAACTTGGGTTTACTGATAGCAAACCCTTCACCTAGAACTTTTATATCAACATTCAAATTAGCATCTCCAGAATTTTTGATAGTAAAGGTTTTTACTGTGGGCATTCCTACTGCAACGATGCCAAAATTAATCATATTATCAATTGTTGTTGCACCTTCCAAAATTTGAATTTTTGGATTAGCTAAATTTTCCACTACACCATTAACCAAAATAGTATACGGATTTTCCACTCCATCATCATTGGTGGCATCATTACTAGCAACTGTTAGATTACTATTGAAGTTGCCGGCCTCTATCGCTTCTAAAATCATTTTAACGACCAATTCTTGATTGGGTAAAATAGTAAAATTAAGATCAGTGCTAATAATTCTAAAACCTTCCGGCGAATTAATATCATAAATGCTTAAAGTTGCATCGCTAGAATTTTTTAGTCGGATAGTTTTTTCGATTGGAAAACCAACTTTGGTAGTTCCAAAATCTATACTATTACCATGTTTAACTTCAATTCCACCTTCCCATATATCAAGTTCTGGTTTTGTTGCTAAGATGCCAAAAGTAAAACTAGCAGGTGAACCAGAAATAGAATCAACTGTATTGGTTAAACTACATTGAACTGTATCAGT
>JAUCGN010000169.1 GCA_030378125.1 Thiotrichales bacterium HSG1
AAAAAGCAGTTCCGGTCTTTTGGCCTTTATTTTCATCAGTACGCAAGGTTAAAGGATAACCAAGTATTGGTTCTGCTAGTTCAGATACCGTTAATTCCACCATAGCATGACCATAATCATCATTAAAAAACAAATCCTCATTAGTAACATTAATTGCGATTGTTATAGGATGATTAGGTTTAGCGGAAAAAATGCTGCTTATTCCAACAACACCAGTAGTAGTTGAACCGTGGTTAGCATCAACTGTATCGTTATAAATTGCCTGTTTACCATTCAAGAACACACTTACAATATTGTTTTGGTCGTTTACATTAACCCAAGTAATCTTGGTAAGTTTTAAACGTAATCTTAGGACATTGCTTGGATCAATTTGGCTAAGATAATTTCTATAGTCAATAACTTCTCTACGCATATTACGTAATGGAGCTTCTTGTAAGTATTTTTGAATATTTTCCAAGCTATGATTTTGCATTACTTCGTTATATAGCTTTTCATCAATACGTTCATGAATTTTATAACGTAATAAAGCAACTGTCTTTTTACCACTAGTTGTCTGTAGTTGGGGGGGGAACCTGATATATTCTCTTAATAAAACTTCAGTTTCAAGCAAAACTTCGTTGTTTTTTAAAGCGTACTTCACTAACTCTTCCAATTCCTGCACAACCACTTCTTTAAAAGAGACTTTCAATTCTTCTAAACGTTTAGTTGAGTGATGGTTAACTAAAGACTGGGCGGCAGCTAAAAATTTTTTATTTTTAATTTTTTCATCATAACCAATTAAAAATTCCAGCCAATTTTTCTGTTCAGTTAATTTTACTAATTGGCCAGATAACTGCTCTTCCCATATTATGCGTTCCTGACGTTGTTCATTATTTTCGGCTTTAGGATACAATGGAAAATTTTGTAACTCATTTAATGATTTACTTATTTTCTCAAAATTATGCCAATTATTTTTAGCGAAGAATTGGTTGTTTCGTAAAACATCCGAATTGGCTTGCCTGTTTTGTAATAGCTCAGCATTTAGTTTAATATTCTTGGCTGGTTGAGCGTATTTACCATGAGGATAACGCAATAAGTATTTGGAAGCTAAGTTGGCCATCACCAAATCATCTGAAGTTTTGGTAACTGGTTCCCACAACCATTCCTCTCTCCGGTTTTGTAATTTGGTCAGATGAGAATTAGCCTCAGAGTTGTTAAAAAATATTTTTGCTAACAAGTGACGAAAATGAGGTGCTGCCAAATAATCAACCAACCAATTTTCCGCTTCATCAAGTTGTTTAGTACTGGCATGAGGTAGACTTGCAAGCAGGACATGCTGTCGGTAATTTATAACATCCATGCTTGTTTCTACTACAAACGACAGGATGATACCGGCAATAATTCCATAAATAATATGGTTGGTTGTTTTTTGTTTACATTCCTGTAACAACATTTGGATTTGCTTAACTTGGTCAGAATTTTTAGGAAATCTTTCCAGTAAAAGATAACCAATTTTTTTACATTTTTCTGGTTTAGTCTTGACTTGTTCCTTAAATTGCTGTAAATCTATATCATTACGTTGTTGAGCTATCCAAATAAACGCATCTTCTAAACCAAAAGCACTTGATTTAATCGTAGATTTTTGTTCACACTCACATGCTCCTAAAGCACTGACCGGAAAAGCTTTAAAATTACCTTCTGTCGTGGAGAAACGTAGTATATCAACTAATCTTCGATGTGATGGAGTTGCATTAATAAAAGTTTCCAGTTTAGTTTGCTCATTGTCTGGATTAGAACAGTCTATATCGCTATGTCTGTCCCATTTGGTAACTAATAATGCCACTGGGGTATCCAAAGCTACGTTTACTTTGGCTTCTCTAAGCAATAGGCTGAATGCTTGCTGTAGTTTAAACAAGTCTTTTGAATTGTCAGCATTTGGTGGTGGAATTTCTGCAAACACTATTATTCCATCCACTTGAGCAAATCTACGGCGAATATTTTTGGCTAGAGTATCAACATTTGTTAGTGGATCAATTAATTCACCTGAATAGTCAACTAGTTCTACCCTAAATGTTTGGTGGGTTGAAGCAGTAAAATCATATTCAAGTATAAACTGTTCATTGTCTTTAGGATTTGGAGCTGGAAAATCTTGATTAGCTAGTTTATCTATTGCTTCTTCCAGCCATTCTTTACTACGTTTTCGCAATAAATGTTCTTGGCTAGTTTCCTTACTAAATTTTGCAATTTCAGGTGGATGCCAAATACAACTATGACTCAATGGATGCGGATCACGTTGCATAGCCAATGCAGCCAATAAACAGGTTTTTCCAGAGCCGGATAATCCGTATAAAGCTAATCGATAAGTATTTTTTCTATTAGTCATATTTATCCATTATTAAACTTATTTACCAATACTGAAGCATAAATTGTTAAGTACAATAACCTAAAAATCAAGGTATATCCTAACTTCCACATTTTAGGATTTTAAAAATAATTTACGCTTCAGTATAATACAATTCTTAAATCAGGTGGTTACGATATGAAAGCTATTTATCCGGGTACATTTGACCCAATTACTAATGGACATGTAGATATTATAAAACGTGCAGCTTTTTTATTTGAGCATGTTATAGTCGCTATAGCAGTAAGTCCATCCAAAGTCCCAATTTTTCCTTTAGCAAAACGAGTTGAATTGGCAAATTCAGTGTTGACTGGTATAGATAATATCACAGTACATGGTTTTAACGGTTTGCTTGCTGACTTTGCTAAGCAATGTGAGGTGCAAGTCATTGTGCGTGGTTTGCGAGCAGTATCAGATTTTGAATACGAGTTTCAAATGGCTGGCATGAATCGCACTTTAATACCCGATATTGAAACCATATTTTTAACCCCAGCAACTAAATACACCTTTATTTCTTCCAGTTTGGTACGTGAAATAGCAAGTTTAGGTGGAGATGTTAGAGAATTTGTCCACCATGAAGTTAATGATGCATTACAAAACCTTTAGATATTAAATCTCAGAACATATATTATATCATATAATTCATTGAGTTAAAACAACTTGAGTAATAGCTATTTTTAGTAAAATCAGTCTAATCTTAGGTAGATTTAATTGTAAGAACCTCATTATATGTTGACATGTTAAGGTTTATTGCTATAATTGGATGTTACAGTCTCACTGTAACACTGATTGGGTTCTTAATACAAACTATGTTTAATAAATATTAATTATCCAAGCATATATGATTAATATACCCTTTGATTTGCACAAATAACACTACCTTAAATTTTATATAATATGGCACTTTACATCACTGATGAATGTATTAATTGCGACGTATGTGAACCTGAATGTCCTAACGAAGCTATTTCCCAAGGAGAAGAGATTTATATAATTGCTTCAGAACTTTGTACAGAATGTGTCGGTCATTATGATTTATCACAATGTATAGAAGTATGTCCAGTAGATTGTATCTTGACGGATCCAAACAACGAAGAAAGTAATGAGAAGTTGATGGAAAAATATCATCAGATTACTGGTGATTAGGCTATAACTGTGTTATATTGAAGTAATCATATCGTGGGGCCGTTAGCTCAGTTGGTAGAGCAGCTGACTCTTAATCAGCTTGTCATAGGTTCGATCCCTATACGGCCCACCATTACCCGGACAATGCGAGAGTGGCGGAATTGGTAGACGCGCTGGTTTTAGGTACCAGTAGGTTATCCTGTGAGAGTTCGAGTCTCTCCTTTCGCACCATTTATTTAAAAGTTTTAAAGATAGAGGTTTATAGATGCAGGTATCCGTAGAAACGCTCAGTGCTGCTCAGAGTCGAATGACAGTTGAGGTACCTAAAGAATACATTGAACCAAAATTCAAAGAACACCTTAGATTATTAGCGAAGAAAACTAAAGTCAACGGTTTTCGAGCCGGGAAAGCTCCCCTTAGGATTATTGAACAAAGATATGGTTCCAAAGTACGTCATGATATACTCAGTGAAGTTTTCGAAGCTACCCTTAATCAGGCAATTGTCCAAGAAAAGCTGCAAGTTATAGGGAAACCAGTTTTTGACAAACTTAACAGCGATCCGAGTATGATTGAGAAAGGATTATCCTACACTGTTACCCTTGATCTTTACCCCAAAATAGCGGCGTTAAATACAGACAATTTACCGATTGAAAAATTTGTTGTAGAAGAAATAACTGAATCAGACATTGATACAATGTTGGGTAGGTTGTGTCAACAACAACGGACTTGGCATGATGTTGAACGGATTGCAAAGTTGAATGATCGAGTAATCATAGATGTTGTTGGTACTATTGATGGC
>JAUCGN010000170.1 GCA_030378125.1 Thiotrichales bacterium HSG1
GGTTATGGGGTAGTTATTACAAAATTCAAACTGTTTAAGATTTAGAAAGTTTAACCCAATTATTTAAGTTCTGAATATTTAATTGAAACAAAATTATGCAGAAAAAAGGTTGTTTGTTAATTGCTGATGATGAAAAATGTGGGCGTCGTGTTTTAGAAATATTGTTAGAACCGGAAGATTATCAGCTAGAATTTGCGGTAAATGGTGAAGAAGCTTTGCAAAAAGCGATAGAATTGTCACCCGATTTAATCTTGTTAGACGTTATAATGCCAAAAATGGATGGTTTTGAGGTTTGTAAACATTTACGTGAACATCCAAAATTAGCTGAAGTTCCAGTAATTATGTTGACAGCTATTGCTGATCGGGCAACTCGTTTAAATGGAATTAAAGTTGGGGCTGACGGTTTTATTACCAAACCTTTTGATAAATTAGAGTTATTGGCTAGAATAAATAGTATAATTCGTTTAAATCGTTATCGGCTTTTATCGACTGAAAGGATGCGATTTGACTGGGTAGTTGAACAATCTGATGATGGTTATTTATTATTAAATACCAATGATTTTATTCAATATGCTAATTCTGCGGCCCGATTATATTTGGGATTATTGACAGAAAATATTACATCAAAAAGTTTTTCTGAATATTTAACAATTCAAAATTTTAAACAAGAACCAGTTGCTGCTTGGCAAAATTGGCCTGAATCTAATATTGGTGATGTTCCACGTTATTTAGTAAGACCAGAAACTCAACATTCACAATTACTATGGTTACAAGTGTATATTTTAGAATCACCTTTTAATGATAGCAATCAATTGGTGCGTCTGTGTGATGTTAGTAAACAAATGAATTTACAACAACAGATGTGGACCTTTCAAAGTTTAGTTTCACATAAACTGCGAGCTCCACTTAATGGTTTGATTAGTTTACAACTATTAGGTCAGAAAGATATGGACCTATCTAGTCAAAAAGCTCATTCTTTACTTGGTATTGCTAGTGAAAGTGCCAAACGGTTACAAGAACAAATTTTAGATATATTACGTTACTTGGATTCCTCTCAATTAACTGAACATAATGATATATTTCAGTTATCCGAATTATCCACCTTGTTAGCTAAAGTTCAAACAGATTTGGAATTAACTCCTCTTTCTATTCAAATGGATGATGATTTGGTTAATAAATCTATTGCATTTTCTAGTCGTGGATTGGAGCTAATATTACATGAGTCATTTACTAATTCTAAGAAATTCCATCCTGAACAATCACCAGTGTTGGAAATATTAGTTACCATGACTGGTGATAAAATGATTATGTTGTCAATCAGTGATGATGGAAGACATATGTCAAATCAAGAGCTTAATAAGGTATGGATTCCATATTATCAAAGTGAGAAATATTTTACTGGTGAGGTAAAAGGCATGGGTTTGGGGTTATCAATGATTGCTAAGTTGATACTAAGTAGTGGTGGTAGTCATCGTTTATACAACCGGGATAACAAACCTGGAGTCACATTAGAACTATTATTGCCGTTATATTTGAACTGAAAATATAATAGACTATACAACTCACATTGAGCGGGTGTAATACATTAAAAATCTTTAAATTAAACTGCTCGAAAAAAATTACTTTGGAAAGTCAGTGGCAAATATATCGATTTTCCTCTGTATAACTACAAGCTTGATGTGAGTATTAACTTTTTTTGGTAATCCTACTATATGTAGTGATAAATCTATTAGTTTCTTGATATTTAACAAGTTTTTATAAATTTTTAACGAAGGTACTGAATTCATGAAGAATTTATAAATAGTTTATCAGGACTTCAGCCAAAACAGGTTTTGAAAACCGATCTAACAATCTCTGGTTTTCCTGTAAATTAGTTAGATTGAGAATAATTTTTTGATAAATAATCAAGAATTTTATTTTCTGTATCTGCATCAAATTGCCAAAGACCCTGCTCTTCTTGCATCCAACGGATAATTTCCAGCCAAGTATTTCTATCGGCTCCTTGTTGGATAACTATTTTAGCAGAATGGCAACCAGTGCAACTTGCTTTTACCAATTCCCAATTATCATCAATAACCATCCCAGAAGCTAGGTCAATTTTTTGGACATTACGCTCATCAATTAATCCATAATTTGCGGTTAGATAGTCTAAAATTTTGTTTTCTGTATCTGCATCAAACTGCCAAAGGCCTTGTTTATTTTGCATCCAACGAATAACTTCTATCCAACCTTCTCGATCATTTTTTTGACTAGTAATATGTGGAGCAGAGTGGCAACCAGTACAGTTAGCCTTAACAAGCTCCCAATTTTTGTCAATGAGCATGCCAGATTCCTTATCAACAACTAAGGAACTTGACATTATTAAACCGATTATAGCGATAATTTTCATTAAACTACTTGTACAGCAATCCGGTGACAAGAATTATTTAAATAGCCTTTTGGATTCCAACCGGGTACTACCATTGGTTGTGATACTCCATTATCATCCATAGCTTTAGCCCAAATTTCATAATAACCTTTTTCCGGGAATCCAATTTCAGCATTCCAACGTTGCCATGCAAAACGATTAACCGGTTCTTCAAGTTTTGCTACACGCCAGGTTGCACCAAAATCAATTGATACCAAAAGTTTTTGTACCGCAAGATCACCAGCCCACGCATGACCACGAATTGCAAGCTTTCCATCCACAACTTTATGTTCAACTCCAGTTTTGGGATGGGTAATCAAAGATTTAACCGGCATAGACTCAATAATACACATGTCTTCATTTGCTACCTTAGTACCCGGAGATACTGATTCACAAGGTGTACGATAGGCTTTACCAGTCATCTTAGTACCATCATGAATTTTATTTCTTATTACAATTTTTTTCAACCATTTACCAGAAGTTGAACCGGGCCAACCACTACATAATAAACGTAAAGGATAACCATTGAGTAAAGGAATTTGCTCGTCATTCATAGACCACGCAATTAACATTTCATCCTCCATTGCTTTTGCAATAGGGACTCCTCTGGAAATAGGTTGTTTTTTTGGATCGCCACTTAAATGACGGTCAGCCCCATAATAACCAATGTAAATGGCATCTTTTTTAAGACCGCAATATTCCAATACATCTTTCAATCTAACCCCAGTCCATTTAGGACATCCGACCGCACCCAATGACCATTGATTACCACGAGCAGGTGGATTATAAGCAGATCGACCATTACCACCACATTCTAACTGAAGTTGATAGGTATATTGCTTAAACTTCTTTTTTAACTCTGGTATGGTAAAAGTAGTTGGTTTTTCACAAGATTCACCGGCAATTTCTAAAGTCCAAGTATTAACGTCAATTTCACTTTCTTCAGGTGGTAAACCATTGTTTCTAACAAATAAATATTTAGCCGGAGTAATGTCATCGTCTAGTAAATGGGGTGGAGTTTCAACATTTATCGGTCTATCATTTAAAACTGTTAGTCCTTCTTTACCTTGAATTTCAAATTTATTTTCACTAGCAGCTAGTGCGGCAGGAATCAAACCACCTGGCATTTTATCAGCAAATGGGATATTAGCTCCCAAAAATGCTGTCATTGCCGCTAAGCCACTTTTCTTAAAAAAACCTCTTCTACTGATTGGATCAACTTTACGACCCCAAACGAGCAAATCGGCTTGTTCGGAATTTTCTGCATAAAGCTCGTGAATACCACATTTTTTGTCATTCATATATCATCCTTATTTTTATTAACCATTAATTTTTCTGGTAGTTTCACATCAATGGTATGATGGAGAAAACTACAAATTTTTCAAAAAGTAGATTTTAGGATAAACATTATTCAGGTACGAAATGCTATCATATTTATGGTACGCTAGTCAAATGGATAACCTATCGTTTTTAAACAACAATTATATGAGAACTAGGAAATGTTTTAAATTCACTTAATAGACTCATTGATATTCCTTACAAACGAATGCAATAACAAATTATCTCAAACAACCTTTACAAGCATATTTTTGTTTTCTAAGAATAAGGTTATAGTAACATTCCTATGTTTATGTACCATAAAAGCAATCTATATTAAGAAAGATATACTCTATAGTTTCGATAACTGAATCAAAGATGTTAAAGGTAATCACCTGCCAATTAACTATAGAATCTATGATAAATCAGAAGGTAAGACAAAAAATGATTACTTTCAAGATATGTTGATTGAAGTATTAAACTGGGGTGTTAAACCAAATTTTGTAAGTGGAGACAGTTGGTATAGTTGCGTTCCCAACCTTAAACTGATAAAAAACCATCAATTAG
>JAUCGN010000171.1 GCA_030378125.1 Thiotrichales bacterium HSG1
GTATTTGAAGGTCAAGGCAAGGTTAAGGAATATGTTGGTGGTTATCAAGATTGGTTACGGCAACGTCCTCAACTAGCTAAGCCTGCCACAGTAACTAAAAAAACCCAGAACAAACAAGTTAAGTCTAATAAAATAACTTATAACGAACAACGTGAATTAGCAAAATTACCCAACCAGATTGAAAATTTGGAAAGTGAGTTATCTGAACTACATGTTTTAGTTAGTAATTCTGAGTTTTATCAACAGGATGAAACATCAATAAACCAAACTCTTAGTAGTGTCAAAAAACTTGAAGTTGATTTAGGGGTTATGTATAAACGTTGGGAAGAGCTAGAAAATATAGGAAATAAACTTTAAAATTATTGGAATATGCTTGAAAAAGCAACATAAAAATTCTCAGCCGTTCTTGCTAAAAAAAATAACATATAGTTTGATTTATTTATCATAATTTTGATAGGTAATTAATTGATATATAAAAATTTATTTTTGATGGGAATGCCTGAGTTGACGATAAATAACTTGCTTACATTTAATAAAAAGGTATATAATGCTCGGATAAAATTCACACAGACAAAAAACTATGAAGTTAAAATACAGCTTAATAATCATACTATTATATTTTGCCAATGTTTCGGCAGAAAGTTTATTTAAGCAATTTGAAATGCCACCTTTGGAAAGAGTTACTCAATCTTCTCCTGTCAAAGGATTGTTATATACAGCTAAAGTGCTTAAACGTTCTCAAGCCGTGTCAATTCCTCTCTCTGCTATAGATGACCCAAAAACTTATCAGCAGCAACTACGCACTGAAATTCAAGCCAATTTACCAAACTTTAATATAGATACAGAGATTGTATTTAGTGGTAATAAAGTGAGTGAACTCAACGCCTTATTGCAGACTTTAACCGGTATCAAAAAAGTTATCTTGCAAGGTCAACAGATAGTTGGAGATGAAACTTTATCCATACCAAAAAATACTGCTCTACTGGGCAATAATTCCACATTAACAGCTACTAATTCGCAACCCAGCATCTCGATAACCGCAGATAATATAACATTGCAAGATTTAACTATTGCAACTACCGAACTAGGTATTCAAATTAGCGATGCAACAGAAATAATCATCCAAAATTTACAGTTTACCGATGTGGGACGGGGAATTGTAATCCTGACAGATAGTCATTTTATTGAACTGGATCAGATCAATATTGATAGTCCTACACAAGGTGGAATTCTTATTCAAGGCGATGTTTCTCATGTTTGGTTACATAACTCTAAAATCCGTAATGGAAAACGTTCTGATAATGGTGGAGCTGGGATATTGGTTAGTGATGCCAAGCCTAAGCCAATGTTGGAAGAAACTACTACAACCGATTCTTTGATAGAACATATTTGGCCGATAACTCAATCAATTCCTTATGCTTTATTGCTTGAAAATAATATTATAGCTAACAACTCTGCTCAAGGTTTATATATTGACGGTGGTTACGGGTTAGTAATCCAACATAATCAAATTAATAACAATGATAAAGAGGGGTTAAGTTTAAGTTATGGTTCAGTAAATAATATTGTAATGAGCAATGATTTTTATGACAATGGTTTTATGGCTCGCAAAACTGATGCTGATTTACGCCATGAGCTAATTTTTGATTTAGGACGGCTGGATGATGGTTCGTCAACTTTTAAACTACCAGCTATATCTTTGGACAATGCTGCTCAAAACTTATTGTTATGGAATGTGATTCGAGACAATGCTGGGGATGGAATAAAAATGGTACGAACTGGTATTCGCAATGTCATCATGTTCAATTCCATATTGAATAACAATCAGGGTTATAACAAGTTGTTTCATTCTTTTGGAATATCATTGAATAGTACTGGTGCAGGAGTGAATCTTGATATTGCTAAACACCCACTTGATTTTTTGCCTGCGATTGAAAACATTATTGCTGGCAATATTATTTATGGAAAGCATTGGGCTGGTATTTTTTTGGATCGAGGTGCTGCATTTAATGATATTTATGACAACACAACTCGCCATTATATTTTAACTCCATTGGATTCCACCAGTAGTAGATTTAACTCAATTGTTGGTAATAACTGGCAAGCGGTTAGACCAAAAGACTCATGGTTAAAAAGGTTGTTTAAGTAGTTATTTTCTATCTTTGTATAGCAATAGTTCGGACAGTTTTTGAAAACTGAGCTTAGTTAAAATTATAACTTATTGAAATTTAAATGTTTTATTATTTTTCTTTGAAATAAAAAATTACTTTAATAACAATATGTTATAAAAAATATCCGAATTATTGTGACAAAAAACAATACTTATTGTGGAAAAAATCCAAATTATTCTGAGTTGGTAAAACAAACAACCTTCAATAGAAACTTACAAAGGTTATGTAATAAATAATAAAATATATCAATACATTACGTTCAATAAATATAATTTATATAAAAATATCAATTAATTATAATGGTATTTTAATTTTATGCTATTAATCAATTAATTAAAAAACTGGCATGATTTATATATTGAGTTTTTTATTATATTATCAGTTACTTAGACATACCTGCTGATTTTCAGCACATTCCGCTGATTTTCAGCACGTTGTTTAAAATCAATAATATACAGACCAAAACTGCGGCGTTACCCCATCTTTTTTTATTTTCACCTGCTGAAAATCAGCACATTTTTTTTGAGCTATTTTTATTAAACCTTTACAAATCAATGTGTTGAAAATTGGCATGGTATTTGTCTCTTTTCTTGGTATATTGAAAAATTTAATTAAAAGTTTGCTCAAACCAGTGAGTATTTTTTTTATCTAATTAAAAACAAAATCTTACACATTTTAGACAACTTAAATACATTTTTTGGAGTATTTTTATGTTACCTAACAATTGTAGCAAAAACAGTTCAGGCGTTCATTTACCTCAACATGGTTTTGTAACTATTGATTCGATGATTAGGGTTGCGATTATTGGTATTTTGGCTGTTACTTATATCTCATTTGTATATTTGAAAACCAATGCTACATTGCCCTTCACTGAAGTAATCGGTTGGCTTTTTATTTCCAAAATTGATACAACTATCACTATTCCAAATATAATTAGTGAGTGTATTGAAGGAGTTGATGGTAATTACATTTTACTTACATCGGAGTCTTGGCCGAGCTTAATCAATAAAAAAGATATTATTATGGGCGGTAAAGTTTTGTTATTTCTTACAACATTGAGCGTTGTAAGTATCCTATTTCTAACAATATCTGTCATCAAGTTTCTCAATTTTCGTAATAGGAAACAATGTGATACATGGAATAGAACAATAAAGGGATACGCTGATAATTGTTCAGAAATCAAGCCATTACCTATTGAATTAAAAAAACTACTTGCAGAATTAGATTGTTTAAAGGGGATTATGACTCCAAAAGATTATGCTCGACAGAAAAAAATATTATTGGATAAATTTGGCAGATAATTGTAACCGCTGGCAGGTATGAATAAAGTGCCGTTAAATGCCAGAGCATAATGTTTAAACCTTTGGGGATTTATAAGATAACTGTTGGAGGTGATTCCTATAAATCCATTTCACTTGTCTAAAGCTTTTAGGAGTAAACTAAGATGAGACTAATTAACAGCACTTATGGTTAAGGATAGTGCAAATCATGTAGTAGATCAAGTTATACATAATACTATTGCATTCGAATTATCTATTTCTGTACAAAATGTTTTAGATAGTTTGCGAAAGTCATCAAAAAGAAACCGTTGTATTATCAGTATTGAAAAGCTTGTTAAAATTTCTGGGTATGCAAAATCTACGGTACAACGAGCTTTGAAAAAGTTAAAAGAAGAGAAGTATATTATAGTTAAGCATCGTAGTAGTAAAAAGAAGGGAAATTTGCCAAATTGTTATATCTTAAAGTGATGAGGCTAGGGGATATGTTCATTTAGAAGCATTTAGTTTGACAAAATTATAATAGACATCTTTCCTATTAAATCGTATTTACTTCTAATGCGAATTAAGAGTTAAAAAAATATATTTAAAATCAGATAATTAAATACTATTCAAAAGCCAATAAAAACATAGCAGCAGTAAGTCTACCAAAAACATGAACCATTAAACCTTTGGCAGAACGAACTTTGGAAGCCATTTGAATATTGGTTTTTTCTTGAATCCAATTAAAAAGAGATTCAATAGGTTGACGCACACGACTGACAGAAGTTGAAAACAATTGGTCAAAAAAATCTAATTTTTTTTGGCCTTTTTTCTTTTTA
>JAUCGN010000172.1 GCA_030378125.1 Thiotrichales bacterium HSG1
TCCTGAACATCCAAAACAGAAAGCTGCTAAAAATGCTGATAAAGCTGGTGGTTCTAAAGAAGCTACTTTTGAAGAATATAAGGCTTTTGTGGCTGAATATACTTTGGATAAGGCTCATGAAATTTCTGGTGTACCTAAAGATAAGTTGGAAGCACTTGCTAAATTATATGCTGATCCAAAGGTAAAAGTTGTTTCTTATTGGACTATGGGATTCAACCAACATACTCGTGGAACTTGGGTGAATCAGTTGTGTTATAACATCCATCTGTTGACTGGTAAAATTTCTGAACCGGGCAATGGCCCATTCTCCTTGACTGGACAACCATCTGCTTGTGGAACAGCTCGTGAAGTTGGAACTTTTGCTCATCGTTTACCAGCTGATTTGGTAGTGAAGAAAGAAGGCCATCGAGACTTTACTGAAAAAGTTTGGAAATTGCCGAAAGGAACTATTGTTGGCAAACCTGGCTATCATGCAGTGTTGCAAAACCGCAAATTGAAAGATGGTGATTTAAATGTGTATTGGGTGCAGTGTAACAACAATATGCAAGCTGCTGCGAATCTGAATGAAGAAACTTATCCCGGTTATCGCAATCCAGAAAATTTCATTATTGTTTCTGACCCTTATCCAACCATAACTGCAATGGCGGCGGATTTGATTTTGCCAACTGCAATGTGGGCTGAGAAGGAAGGTGCATATGGTAATGCAGAACGGCGAACTCAGTTCTGGCGACAACAGGTTAATGCTCCTGGTGAATCCAAATCTGATGTTTGGCAGGTAGTTGAATTTTCTAAATATTTCAAAGTTGAAGAAGTTTGGCCAGCAGATTTAATAGCTAAAATGCCAGAATATAAAGGTAAGACTTTGTACGATATTTTGTTTGCTAATGGTCAGGTTGACCAGTATCCGAAGCAGGAAGTTAAGGATGCGGCTGGTAATGTGTATGCTAATTCTGAAATGGAAGCCTTTGGTTTTTATCTGCAAAAGGGTCTGTATGAGGAATATCGCCGCTTTGGTTTGGAAGGACCGAAGAAGGGTCATGAATTAGCTACTTTTGATCAGTATCATCAGTCACGAGGTTTGCGTTGGCCGGTGGTTGATGGTAAGGAAACTTTATGGCGATATCGGGAAGGTTATGATCCAAATGTGCCTAAAGGTGAAGGTGTGCGTTTTTATGGTAATGCGAATGGTAAGGCGAAGATGTTTGCTTATCCATATGAGCCAGCAGCGGAAGAGCCAGATAATGAGTTTAATTTGTGGTTGGTAACTGGTCGGGTGTTGGAGCATTGGCATTCTGGTACGATGACTCGGCGAGTCCCTGAGTTGATCGGGCTTTCCCGGATGCTGTGTTGTATATGAATAAGAATGATGCTAAGGCTCGTAAGTTACGACGTGGAATGACAGTTAAGATTCAGACTCGGCGTGGTGAAATTACGGCTCAGGTTGAGACTAAAGGTCGGAATAAGCCTCCAGAAGGTGTGGTATTTATGCCTTGGTTTGATGCCAGTCGTTTGGTTAATAAGCTGACTCTGGATGCAACTTGCCCTATTTCTAAGGAAACTGATTATAAGAAATGTGCGGTTTTGGTTGAGAAGGTGTAAGTAGTTTTGGGGTGGGCTTTTTGTCCACCTTAAATTACTTCATGTTTTATATTGAGTAGTTAGGAAAGATGCTTTAATGGAAAAGCTACAGAATATTGTACAAAAAATTGAAATTTTACCTGAAAAACTAACTCAATATGCACTTAATCCATTGCATCCAGTTGGCAAGCATAAAGCTAGAGTATTTCAAAGTACTTTAGGCTATAATTTAAATAATTACCATTTGTTGATACAAGAAATTCTGGAAAAAGCTCTTCATGCAAAGGTGATTTTAAAGGAAGCTGATAATTATGGAATTAGGTATCAAACTGATTTTGAAATTAATGGTGTTAATGGTAAGAAAGCAATTATCAGAATAGGTTGGATTGTGGAGTCTGATAGAAAAAATTTAGCAAGACTAACTACTTTGAGGTTGTTGATATGATTGAAATAGGGGATATAGTTCAAATTAATTGTGATTTAACTGGTACTCAATTAAAAATGGGTATGTCAGGTGTAATTGTACATAAGTATGATGAACAAGCTTATGAAATAGAAGCATTAGATGATTCATTAGCTGATTGTACATTTGCAGTACGAAGTGAACAATTAGCGGTTATTTGGAGTGTAAAAGAATCTAATGAGCGGCATATAAATAATGTTGTGTAGAAGGTTCTATTTCTAAAGAAATTGATTATAAGAAATGTGCGGTTAAGGTTTAGTTTTTGGTATGGTGGGCAATGGAAATATTTGTCCACATCAAAAATTTACATTTGTTTAAAAATTATTAAGGGATTGTTTAATTATGCTATCAATTACAAACACAATAACAGATGGAACAATTATATTCAATGTTATAAATGTTGAAGTGGTTGAATTTGAAACAGATAGATTTAGATGTAATGTTGAAACTGAAAATAATTCATCAATTACTATTGATATTAACAAAGATACTCGGGAAGAACATCTTCAGGCATTAGAATTTATAAAAAAATCTACTAGTGCTGATATCAAATTGCATAGTCAGGATGAAAGAGATTATCTTTATGTTTCACATTTAGATGTTAAATATCAGGTAACAGGACATATTACTTATCCTTAATCCTGTTATTATTCTAAAAATTGAATTGGCTAGAGTATAGTGACGAACTGTATCAATTGTGTATTTTATAATTTTAATAACCTTGATTTTAAATTATATGCTAAATGCAGTTCACAACAAATTATTTTGACAGATATGTACGATATAACAAATGAGATTTATTAAAGACCTACTTTTTTCAGAAGAAAACCTAATTAAGAGAGCTTGTGATTTTTCAGAAACATATTCCTCTGGATTTTCTGTAACAGATATTATAAAACAATCATGGGGTGATGGTAATTTTGCCGTGAGCATTGATGTAAGGTACGAAAAATATGGTAAGACAAATGAAATTATGATTGATATTAGTACTAATAAAAATAATAATAATGATGGTATTATATATACAAAAATACTTGAAATTATTGATAAAGATGATGGTGCTGAAGAATTTTTTGATTCTTATGATGGAGGGTATACGGCTTTTGTACCTGCTAATACTAGGAATTATACCAAAAAATTTACAACAATTGCAGATGCCTATAATTGGTGTATGAATGAAGAAGATGGTATTATGGCAACAAAAGCCATCGCATGTGCTGCGTATTTATTAGGTAAAGAAAATGAAATGCTATCAAGTGCAGAAATGGATAAAAGTATAGCTGATAGAAAACAACGAAAAAAAGAAGCTGAAATTCAAAGATTACAAAAACTACAAGAATTACAACGCCAAAAACATAGGCAAGAAGTAGAGGATGAAAAAAGAAAAAAAGAAAAACAACGAAAAGCAGAACAACAACGAAGAGAATATGAGAAAAAGTTTAAATTTGGTAACATCAAGATATTTTATAGTGCTAAATTATTTGGTTTTATTGATATGAATGGGAAGGATGTTTTTTTTCATTTTTCAGAAGTTGTTAATGAGAATGATCCGCAAAAAGTGTTAAAAAATACTAAAGTAAAGTTTATTCCAGTTGATTCAAAAAAAGGTTTAAAAGCAACTAAAGTTAAAATACTTTAATTACTAAAGCATGTAGACTGGATTGACGAAAGGAAACCCAGCATTTTCATAATTATCCAATTAACCATTTGCTGACTTAACGCTTCGCTTGACCCAGCCTACTTTTATTACTTATCTATAATATTGATTTTAGCTCGTAAGCCGTATATGT
Source organism: Thiotrichales bacterium HSG1 (assembly GCA_030378125.1). Classification (GTDB taxonomy): domain Bacteria; phylum Pseudomonadota; class Gammaproteobacteria; order Beggiatoales; family Beggiatoaceae; genus DRQV01. The sequence goes on from JAUCGN010000172.1 coordinate 3,832, forward strand.
CTGATTAATAAATTGTAATTTGGTAGATACTCTGTTGCTTGTCAAGCTAAATAGTTAAAAAGATTAAAAATAGTTTGACAAGAAAAAACATATTTTATGGAAAAAATCCAAGTTTTTCTGAGTTGGTAAAACAAACAACCTTCAATAAAAACTTATGAAAACCACATAATAAATTGTATTTAAAGTATTTATCTCAAAAATACTACATAAATTGTTAAAGAGCTATAAAAGTTAAAAAATCTTCAATTATTACTAATTAAAATTATTGAACAAAAATTAACTAGCAATATAGAGTTATTTAGGAAATAACATAAAACTTAGCACCATCAAAAGGTTGGCCAGTTTTTAAAATTCCATAAATAGCGTGTAATAATTTACGCATTACAGCACATATGCCTTG
>JAUCGN010000018.1 GCA_030378125.1 Thiotrichales bacterium HSG1
ACTTCTCATACTATTTTTTTCTTCAATAACAAAATCTATTGCACGTTTTCTGAAATCTACACTATAACTCATATGTTTTTACCTATAATTTGTTTTTATGATGTGGTTTTGTAAGAATGTTACTATATCACACCTATTACACACTCCGTAGCACGGAGACTCGGCATTCCCATGTAACATATGGGAACGAGATAACGAGATAAAACGAGATAAATCGTAATTTTATACGGCTCAACGAGCTACTGGACTTTTAATTTTCGTCTACGAATAATCAGAGCAACTATTCCAAGTGAAAAAAACAGTAGCAAAATAGAAGTTCTAGTGTGGCTGGAAGCCGCTACTGGAGGAGCAGTGATATTAGTACAGGTATCCGCATAGGCTGGAAAGTTCCCATAGGTAGCTTCGGCCACACCAGTATAGCCTGCTCCGTCATATGTAGCTGCCCAGCAGTAGCTTTGGCCATCACGAAATATATAAGTTCCGGCCACATTAGGGTGAGCAGTGTTATTAACAAAAGGCTGATCGTTGTTGCCAGCAGAAAGAGCGGTCGATAATCCCATACGAGAAGACCCTATAGCATAACCGTAGGTATGGTTGTCTCCACCAATGGGAATCCCGTGACACATCCCAGCGGCGGCGGTCCCCCCAGGGTCATCATTTCTGAGTGTTTCATCAAACATGACGCAGGTGCTTGCACAGTTTGCCGTAATAGCGGTGAAGCACGCATGATGTGGGGTTCCATCAGCAGCAGATGCGTTAGCTAGAGCATTGTTGACACCGAAGCAGCACATTAATCCTCCAGATAAAAGTAACCGTCTCCAATACAATTCAATGCGTGATTTATATGCACCTTTTTCATAAGGTTTATCAACATTATCAATCAGTTGAGGTGACTTACCCCCCCATCAAATTTCATGCCAATTAATGGCAACTTAATTAATAACTTAGTTAGCATATTCATATTCCTAAAAGTAGTTGGTTAAAAGAACTATTGTATACCCTAAATAAACTCAAATGTCAAATAACTTGATTGATCCGTTTTTTTTTTGCGTTTTCAATTGGTTATAAATAATTATACAACATCTTTTCTCGTTCCCATGCACTGCGTGGGAATGCAGGAACACCGCACTGCGGTGCGAATGTATTAAATATAATATCACACCTTTTACACACTCCGTAGCACGGAGAATCGGCATTCCCATGTAACATATGGGAACGAGATAACGAGATAAACATTCATATAAAAATAATAATATTATTCAATTAAATTAATTAGTTATAATTCAAAATGATACAATAATATAGGAATGTTACTATATAAAAAATATCAAAATATATTTCATGGACAAAACTAAAATCAGTTGTATTTGTGGAGCAAAGTATTAAGTAATTATTTGTTATTAATATAATTAATTGAAATGCTCAGTTTCATATTATCGCACTGACCATACCCGACTACCTGATTTTTGATGGTGATAAGGAGAGGAAATTTATACTGTTGGTTGAGTAAAGTCAATATAGTTTTTCCTAGACTTGTCAAGTTTTCAAAACATAGCAGGTCTGATTCAACGTTGTATAACATTTTCTGTTTGTATACTTTCTTTAAGTTACAGAAAAGAATGAAGATGTTGAGAATGAAAAAAAATTATTTGATTGAAAAACCATTACGATGCCATTTAACAAGAGTATCCATATTGATAAGAAATATTTTATCGTTTTTTGCTGCACTTTCTTTAGCTTCATTGGTAAAACGACTTGTTGTTACAATGTAACCTCTCCACGCCTCATTTTCTTCTATTACTCCTTTGAATTGCTGAACAACAGGTCGTCCAACAGAATTTTCAGGAGCATATCTTTTGCATTGCACAATAATCAATCCATTAGAATGTCTTGCAAAGCCATCAACTCCAGCATCATTTGATTTTTTAGTTACCCATGCTAACATTCCATTATTTTGAAAAAAACTCATAATATGTCGTTCAAAATCATATGGCTCCATTTTGATAAGTGTTTTTTGTAATTCTTCATCAGGGATAACGAAAAATTTTGGTTCTGCTGGTTCAGAAGTCATAGCATCTTTAAGAATTGTGCGTCGCAAAATCTCATCTTTTGCAATTATAGCCATTATAATGCTTATATAACTTCGTGATTCTGATTTACTAAAAAATACTTCTATAATAGCAGTTATTCCAGCAGTTCCGATAAAAATTAATAGTAATACTGGCATACCAATAGCACCACCAAATGCTACCAACCCTGCCCCTTGTCCGCCTACAATAGTTGCTGCCGTAAGAGTTGTTGGAATAGCTATTTTTACTGGCAATGGAAGATCGGAATCTTTGTAATTATCAACAGTTTTCATAACACTGTGAAACATTATTTTAACTGTCTTTTTTGAATCTATTAAACGATAAACATCTTTTAATTTACTTTGAACAGGAAGTGATGGATTTGCAAGTATTTCTCTAACTAAAGCTAACCATGATATGATTTCTAATCGATCTTGTTCAGTAGAACATGATTGGATAGCTTTCACTAATAAATTTACAATCCAATTTCTAATTTTCTCTATAATATCAACATTTGCTCCTGTTATTGAATCCTTTGCATCATTTACAATATTACTTGTTTTTTCCCAAACCTTATTGCTTTTATTGGTTATCTTTTCTTTCCAATTCATTTTTATTTCTCAACTTAAACATCAGGTAATTATATGATTGTTTACTATTTTAATGATTAATACAATATTGCCCGGCTATAATTCTGATTTTCATGTCATATATAGTGTTTTAGATAGTATGATATACAAAATTACAGATAATATTGAAAGCAATTTGCTGTGACGAGAAAGACATAATCCAAGTTACTACCTATAAATTATAGTAAAAATTTGAATAATCAATTAGTTATAGGTAATAACTTGAGTTAATTAAGTAAAATCCTTATTACTTTACCGATGCTGATGAATGTGTAGGACATGAACTCTCAATAACAGTACAAGGTTTAAACTTATAACCCGGCATTTGTCCAACTCTTTCTTGTATATAGGAATTACACGAATCAATAACTAATGTTTCAATATCAGAAAGCAATGGAATTGTAGTGCCATCTGTTTGATCACTAACATACCACACAAAATAACCGATAGTTTCTCCATTATTTTCCCAACTATCTTCAACATAGCCAATGACACCACACGCATTAGTCAATTCTGTAAATACTTGACAACCACTCACACCACAGTTTTTAATAGCTTGTTGATTGGCTTCTTCCTGTGAAGCATGGTTATTAGAATAACCAAGTCCGCAAGAAGAATTAGCTCTTGGTATATTTTCATCAGGAGTGACATCACAAGTATCTGCCATCGCACCGTACTTATTAGCCGATTGTTCAGATACATTTCGGTAAGAAACGACTTTGTCATCCACATTCTTCAATTCCGAAAGTTCACACTGAATTGGATTACCTGATATAATGCCCAACTCGCCCCCATAAAACTCATTATTTATCTGAATTTTTGGAATCCTAAGTGCATTCCCATCAAAACTGGGCAACTCACAAGAATTTTCTCCTTGCCAAGAAAGATTCACCGTATTACTAACAATTGAAGCATCATCAGGATGTTTCAAATAAAAATTCCAAGAATTATTACAACCCTTAAAAGGCCCAATAGAGGATTGTAGAGACTGGACTGGATTTTCAACACCATTCATAACAGGAATCCATTCTCCATTAATCGGACTCATGTTTACCATTACTTCTTCATCACAATTAAAAGTTTCTTTTTCCTGAGAGAGTGACAGAACAGGGGTAGGACAGGAACTTTCAACAATAGCACAAGACTTAAATTTGTATCCCGGCCAATTTTCAAATGTTTCTTGTGCATAAGAATTACAGAAATCAAGCATAAAATTTTCCAAATCTGCAAGCAATGGATATTTAGATGCGTCCCCCTGATCATTCCAAACTGGTAATATATAACCGACAGGTTCACCATTATGTTCCCAAGTGTCTGTGGTCCTAGCAATAACACCACAGGCATTGTTCAATTCAGCAACCACTTTACAATCACTTAAACCACATTTTTTAATAGCGTGTTGGTTAGCTTCTTCCTGTGAAGCATGATTATTAGAATAACCAACGACACAAGTATCGGCAGATGGTGGTGTATAATCATCTGCTTCTTTTGGTTCACAAAATTCTGCAACCGCTCCATATTTATCACCTGATTGTTCAGCTTTTAACTGAAATGGTGCATCTGCGGCTTGAAGTGAAGTACTTAGCCCAATCACGACTAAAGCAGTTGGCGGATAAAATAACTTCCACCATAGTGTACTACATGATTTATTTTCCATCATTTCTGTCCTTTTCTGTTGGATACGAAAAATTAAAGGTAATTACCTACCATATCCATACCAATTATTTTAATAATTATCAATAAGTTATAAATTTATCATAATACCATACTTTTTAGTAAAATAAATGTAATTATATAATATTTATAAGTAATTTTATATTAAATATATCATCATTATTTATAAAAGCAAAAAGTTGGCATGGACATGGTAGGTATAGTAACATAAAATCTTTATTAATTTACCAATGCTTAGGAATTACTAATTGGCAAAGCAATAAGTTTATGAAACTGTTTAAATGCAACACTAGACATAATTTCTTTATGCTATTGTCAATGCGTAAGCCCTATGAAAGTAAATCAAATAAAAACTGTATGTACTGTTGATGGTAACGAAGTTTTACAATTATTGAATGATAGTTCAAATAACTGATATTTAAATAGAATTTAATGAAGAAATACTATAAAACTTATGAAAATTTTTAAAAATTTAAAACTCACTACTCAAGTTGTTGTCACAATCGTTTTTCTACTGCTGCTTATATTGACGATAGGTGGGACTAGCCTGATTGGAATCAATAATATTGGTTATGAACTTGAAGAAATTGCTGAAGAGGATATGCCTTTAACTGAAGTCTTAACTCAAATTACAATCAATCAACTTAAACAAGCTGTTTTGTTTGAACGTACTTTACACCTTTCTGAAGATTCTCAATCTTTTGTCGACACTAAACAAGCTTTTTTTGAGTTGAATAAAACCATTAATAACGATTTTGAAGTCATTGCTGCTATTGTTACCAAAACATTAGATAACTTTGCTGCAAATACTAAATCAACTCAAGAAGTTAACAAAGTTAGTCAATTTATGACTAGTATTAAACAGAAACATCAAAAATATGTTAAACAAGTACAAGAAGTATTTCACATGCTTGATAAAGAACAAAAACATGAAATACATAACCTAATTAAGATGATAGAAGTATTGGAAGACGAACTGGATGAAGAGTTAGGTAATTATGTAATGCAAATTGAAAAATTTACCGAAAAATCACTGATTATAGCAAAGCAACATGAACAAGATATTCTGTTTATTGTGTTAATAATAACCGTGTCAGCTTTACTGTTCGGAATAATTAATGGTGTTTTTATTGTGCGTACTCTTAGTAAATTCCTGACCCAGATTACCGAGGCTACTACTAAAAACCAACAGGAAGATTGGCTAAAAACTGGTCAAGCTCAGTTGAATGAAAAAACTAGTGGTGAACAGGATATAAATAAATTAGCTAAAAATATTATTTCTTTTTTAACTACTTATGTAGAAGCACAAGTAGGATTATTTTATCTGGTAAAACAAGAAGATAAACTACAAATAATAGCTACTTATGCCTATACTATGAACGAGAATACACCTAGTGAATTTAATTTTGGTGAATCTTTAGTTGGGCAAACTGCTTTAGAACGCAAAGTTATTGCTGTAACTCAAACGCAGGCAGAATGTCCATTGATTATCCGTTCTGGTTTAACTGGGGCTTTACCAAAGCATATATTGCTCTTGCCATTTCTATATGAAAATGAATTGAAAGGTATCATCGAAATAGGTTCTGCTATAGAGTTGAAGGAGATACATCGTAATTTTTTAGAGCAAATTATGCCAAATGTCGGTATTGCGGTAAATACTGCTGATTCACGCACCAAAATGCAAGCTTTATTGGAACAAAGTCAACAACAATCCGAAGAATTGCAATTAAAACAAAAGGAAATGCAGCAAACCAATGAAGAATTACAAAGTCAGTCAGAAGAATTACAATCCCAATCAGAAGAACTACAAACTCAACAGGAAGAACTAAAACAGACTAATGAAGTATTGGAAGAACGTACCAGAGGTTTAGAACAACAAAGAACTGAAACTCAAGAAAAAAACCGCATTTTAGAAATTAATCGAGTTGAGATGGAAAAAGCTCAAACTGAAATGGAGAAAGCCCAAACTGCTATAGTGTTGAAAGCTGAAGAGTTGGAATTAGCCAGCAAGTATAAATCCGAATTTCTAGCTAACATGTCACATGAACTGCGTACTCCTTTGAATAGCTTATTGATTTTAGCCCAACTATTAGCAGATAATAAACCCGGGACTTTGAATGAAAAACAGATAGAGTATGCTAAAACCATCAACAGTGCTGGTAAAGATTTACTAACTCTTATCAACGATATTTTAGACCTGTCCAAAGTAGAAGCTGGCAAAATTGAAGTGCAATGGGAAAATGTATCATTAGCTAATTTATTGACAACGATAGAACGGAAATTTCAACCAATTGCAGAAAATAAAGAACTGGAATTCACCACTACTATTGATGTTGATGTAAATCCAATTTTACGAACTGATGGTCAACGATTAAAACAGATCATCAATAACTTACTGTCCAATTCATTTAAATTTACTAGCGAAGGTTCAATTAAAATAGCTGTCCAACATCCAACTGTAGTTCCAACCAATATAGGAGGTCAGCAGTTAGAATTAAATAAAACCATAACAATCAGTGTGATAGATACTGGAGTTGGAATTCCTAAAGATAAACAACAAGCTATATTTGAGGCTTTCCAACAAGCAGATGGTTCTACCAGTAGAAAATATGGTGGTACTGGTTTAGGTCTCTCTATCTCTCGGCAACTAGCTAGATTATTGGGTGGTGAATTAACTTTAACTAGCGATAATAAAGGTAGTATATTTACTTTATATTTACCAGAATCAGCTTCTACATCGGCTACCAAAATAATAGAAGAACCATTGTTGATTAAAGAATCTAATCCATCGGCAAAATTACCAGAAAATTTACCCAAGCTTGAACCAATTCCAGATGACAGAAATGATTTAAAACCAGGTGATAAATTCATTTTGTTTATTGAAGATGATCGTAAATTTTCTAAAATTTTAACCGATTTATCTAATGAAAAAGGATTTAAACATCTGTTAGCCGAAGATGGTATAACTGGAGTGCAATTGGCAGATCAGTATAAACCAAGTGCCATTATTTTGGATATTGGTTTACCCGAATTGAATGGTTGGAGCGTAATGGAAAGATTGAAAGACAATCCAAAAACTCGCCATATCCCAGTTCATTTTATGTCTGCTAATGACCAAAGTATGGATGCGAAAAAAATGGGAGCAATTGGTTATCTACTTAAACCGGTTAGCATGGAAAAATTAACTGATGCTTTTAAACAGATAGAACAATTTTTAACTAGAACCATGAAAAATCTGTTAATAGTTACAGATATTGAGTTGCATAGACATAAAATTATTGAGTTAGTCAATGAAGAAGATATTAAAATTCAACAAGAAACAACGGTAAAATCTGCATTTCAAAATTTACACACAGTAACTTATGATTGCATTATCCTTGATATAGATATTGAACAAGGCTCTGGTGGTAAATTATTAGAAATGATGAACTTAGATAGAACTCATTGCCAAGTACCAATAGTTGTCTATGCTGATCGTGATTTGACTACGGAAGAAGAAACTTTATTAATGCGTTGTTCTGATTCTATTCCAATTAAATCCGTAAGTTCTCCAGAACGCTTATTGGATGAAGCAACTTTATTTTTGCACCAAATAGAAGAAAAATTACCTGATGATAAACGTAATATGTTGCACATGGTACATGATAAGGAGGCTATCCTCAAAAATAAAAAAGTCTTGATAGTTGATGATGATGTGCGTAATGTCTATGCGTTGGCTACTGTATTAGAAGAAAATCAAATGGAAACTGTATGTGCTGTTAATGGTAATGAGGGTTTGCAATTGTTGGAAGAAAATGGTGACACTGCAATAGTGCTAATGGATATTATGATGCCAGAGATGGATGGTTATAAAGCTATGCAAGAGATTCGTAAACATCCTAAGTATCATAAGTTACCTATCATAGCTCTGACTGCCAAAGCAATGAAAGATGATAAATCTAAATGCATAGAAGCCGGAGCGAACGATTATTTGGCTAAACCAGTTGATGCGGATAAGTTAATGTCTCTGATGCGGGTTTGGTTGTATCGATAGGTATAATTATTGGTATCATAGTCAAACATGTATGGTTATACTGTTCCCAATATCTTTGTTGGAAATATGTGATATTCTAAATCATATTTTTTAGAAAAATCTTACTAAAGAACTAATATTATGAACTTTTTTAATAATCTTAAAGTGGGCAAAAAAATAATTATTGGTTACATTGCTATCTTAACATTGATGATAACTATAACAGCTGTATTATTATTTAGTTTATACAAATTAACTCAAGAATTTAATTTTTTAGTTTACCATGATCAACCAGTGTTAACTAATGCTCATTTATTAGAAAAGTTATTAGTAGATATGGAAACTGGAGAACGTGGTTTTCTCATTACTGGTAAAGATGAATTTCTTGAACCGTATTATAATGGAGACACCAAATTTAGAGAGTTGTTAGAAATTGAGAAACAATTAATAAGTGATAATCCATCACAGGTTTCTGTGTTAGAAGAGATTCTCCACCTTCATAATAAATGGACTAAAACTGCAGCTCAACCGGAAATAGCTAAACGATTTGAAGCGAATAAAGCCACTGTTAATGCTAATTATCTGCAAGAAATGCTTGGGAAAGAAGTAGGGAAAAGTATTTTAGATAAACTTCGTATTGTATTAGAACAATTAGAAGCTAATTTAGCTAAAAAAGGTGAATTAGAAAGCATCATTTTGACTGTTAAAATTGCTAAAGATATGGTTGATCAGGAAACTGGACAACGTGGTTTTATTATCACCGGCAAAGATAATTTTTTAGAGCCTTATCGTAATGGACAAAGCCAATTGGCAATTAACATTGCTGCTTTACAACAACGATTAGTCGAAGATTCAGAAAATTTAATATTGTTACGTCAAATTGAAACTTTAGCAAATGAGTGGATAGAAAAAGCTGCTAAACCAGAAATTGATTCTAGACATACTATGAATGCAAATCCAATAACAATGGATGATGTAGCTGATTTAATTCAAGTTGGAACTGGCAAGAATATTCTAGATACTATCAGAAAGCAATTTGCATATTTTATAAAAATTGAAAAACAGTTAAATAAACAACGTACTGAAAATGTCAAACAAAATGTTGTTATTGTACGTAATTTAACTATAGGTTTAGCTTTGGCTACTATCACTATTGGCATGTTACTTGGTGTTTTCATTTCACATAGTATTACTCGCCCCTTAGTAAAATTAACTGATATGGCTAAAAAAATGGCAGATGGTGATATGAGTCAAGTTCTTACTAAACAAAACCGTTTTTATATGGATCAGATTACGATACGTCAAGATGAAATGGGTGATATTGGAAAAGCTTACGATAGTTTAGCCAATTACTTTGGGGCTTTGATTGCAGATATTGTACAAGTTGTTCAAGAGCAAGCCAACGGAAATTTGCTTGTTACTCCTAAAGTTGAATATAAAGGAGACTTTATCCAAATTAAAAATTCTTTAGAAATTAGCTTGTCTAATTTACAACGAGTGATTAACGACATTGTACAAGTTTCACAAAGCCTTGCTGAGGGTGGCCAAAATGCTGTTGCTAAAGCAGAATATAAAGGAGATTTTATCCAAATCAAAACTGCACTTGAAACTGCGGCTGATAAATTAGCAAAAGCAACTAGTTATAACTCAATTCAAGATTGGATTAAAACTGGTCAAGCTCAATTGAATGAAAAGACCAGTGGTGAGCAAGAAATAACGAAATTGGCCAAAAATATTATCTCTTTTTTAACAACTTATGTGGAAGCACAAATAGGGTTATTTTATCAGGTAAAACAAGGTGATAAACTAAAAATAATAGCTAGTTATGCTTACACTATAAATGAGAATACACCTATTGAATTTAATTTTGGTGAATCTTTAGTTGGGCAAGCAGCTTTAAAACGCAAAGTTATTGCTATAACTCAAACTTCAGAAGAATGTCCACTAGTTATTCGTTCGGTTTTAACTGGAGCTTTACCTCGGCATATATTGCTATTGCCATTTTTATATGAAGATGAATTAAAAGGTGTTATAGAAATTGGTTCTAGTGAGGGACTGACAGAAATCCATCGCAATTTTTTAGAACTTATTATGCCAAATATTGGTATTGTGGTTAATACTGCTGATTCTCGAGCTAAAATGCAGGATTTATTAAAACAAAGCCAACAACAAGCAGAAGAGTTGCAGTTAAAACAAAGTGCTATATTTGGTTAAACAGGTTTATAAAAGATTATATGTTGGATATGGGTAATGGATGTGCGGAATGTAGGCTATCATTTTCTTGATCAATTTAACCTAAGTGAAAAATACTACTTGGCAAGCACGAGTACAGCAAAACCAGTATAAAATGATGTATAATAATATAGATAGGACTTACGCATTGACAAGATTATCATATTATGAAACTATTTAAATACAATAAGTTACTATATAAATAGCTAAATTTAATATACATATAATTATATATTATAAAATCACATAATTCCTTTGCGCAACTTAACATTGTAATTTTATACTTCAATTTTTATAGAAATTATGATAAATCAAATATATTTTATAACTATATAATAGTATTGAAATATTATTTTTTAGAAGTTGTCAATGTGTAAGTCCTATGAGTATAAAATTTAATCATTTTATACCGGTTTTGCTATAACTATCTGTTGGTTGAAACTCGTTTATTTTTGATATGATGTTCTATTTTATTTTGCAATATCAAATTATTAAGGCTTTTACTCCAGTCTATAAATTCTTGTGCCTGAATATATTTTTTCTGATGATCATTGCGAAGTTACAGCCTGTAATGTAACATTGTCAGTGCTTTTTGTAAAACTTTAATACCCTGAAAATACTAAAATTCTGATTCAGACAATCCTGTCCATCCTTCAATCCTGCATAATCCTGTTCAAACAACAGTTACGCTCCCACCAATGCTAATATTATTACCATCATCTGGAATGGCGGTTCCCCATGTGGTAGTTATGGTTGCTTTGTCGTTACTGGTTTGGCCACTGGTACTTTTTTTGATGAAAACTTTTGTTCAATTCTATGTAATTCTTGTATGTGAACCTTGCAAAAATTTCATTTCAATTTATACTATTTATAATAAAGAGTGAAATTATTATTTGTAAAGCTTTGATAATAATATTATTTTCGTTCATAGAATTTATTTACGATTCTATGCTACAAAAAATGAAACCAGAGTAATTTTTATCCTCATAATCTATACGATCAACATAAGATGTATTATCACTAATAGCTCTCATCATCTCTGTAACTGTAGTAAATGTAGCTTTTGTTTTATAATAAATCGGTTTTTTATAAAAGCCATATTGCATTTTCATCCTAATTTTAACTTCTTTATCTGGAGGTATTTCAGATAATTCAACTGCTAGTTCATTTTCTGCATATAAGTTATTATGCCATCCTAATATTCTCTGTTCATCTTTATCTATAGGCTTAAATTCTCGATATATAGAGGAACCATGTGTTAAATCAAGTGCATCACACACAAGTTGTTTTGTACTATCCCATTGTTTTTCCATTTTAACAGTTAAAACTATCTCTCTTCCGCCCATCAATCTAGGCATTTTGCACATTTGTTCTAGAAATTGAAGTTTATCATCTGTAGAATTTAAATTTTCTTCACCAATAATCAACTCATACTTTGGTAGCTCTCTTTTCAAATCCTCGAATACTTTTTCAGCTAAATCATTTTGAGTTGTAAAATAATTTATTGTACAATCACGTTCTACAATACGTTTAAATTTGTCTAAGCTTTGTTTATCTTTATCAACTAATCTAAGATTCCAAGGATGTTCTTCATTGATTAAATAAGCAAGGATAATTTTGTTTTTTTCCTTAGCTTTATTATATTCTAGTTCAGTATATGATTTTTTTGTATCAGTATGAATAGAACCATATCTATGTGCTAATATCAAAATCATAACATCAGATTTTTCAAGTTCTTCCATACAAGTATCTAATGATGCTTGTGATCTTGCACCGAAAAATTCTTGTGCATTTATAATCCCAGAATTTTGTTGTATTTTATTAATTACAGCATTTCTATAGGGTTTTAAATCATCATAGGTAGAAGATATAAAAAAATTAATTTTAGATAATTCTTTATTGTTTTTCATGTGTTTAGTAACTAATTTTACCAATTGATTCGCCAATGTATAATAATAGGTGCAATAGATAATAATTATTAACTGATTAATTTATATTAAATTTTTACTCATTTTCTATTACATACATTTTCTCGTAACTCCTTACAATATTTAGCACTGTCTTTAACTTCAGAAAGATGTTTAATATCTGTTAAATTTTCAGTGGTCTAATATTTAATTCACTATGCACAAACTGTTCCGGTGGTGCATAAGACAAAGTCCCAATTATCATCTGCCCAAACTTAGTCGTCTTATCACCAGAACGTGACACCGCCTCTTGACGCAAAGAAGTCGCCACTCGTGCCAACCCAAAATCAATAATTTTCACCAACAAACCACTATCCGTCGGTTGAAACAACAAATTAGCCGGCTTTAAATCAAGATGATAAATCCCTTTTTCATGCGCAACTTGCAACCCCCAAGCAATCTGCAAACCCACAGCCAACCCAGTCGCTACATCAAGCTTACCATGCTTGGCCAACCAACTCTCACCATCCTCAGTCCCCTCAATATACTCAGTAACAAAATAAGGCCGTTCTTGGCGAGCAGCATCAACATAACCACAATCCAACGGCAAAGGCACATAATCACCCGCAATAGTACGCATATTATTAGCCTCACCAAATACCTCTTGCCGTGAACCTTTACAACCCTCCCAAAAACACTTAACCACCACCTTATTCTCTCGCCATTGATCATGACAAAGAAACACACAACCCATACCACCAGCACCCAAAAGCCGAATAATTGGATAACGATCCACATCATGCAAAGCATAACGAGACACATCAATAGCAATCGCCACTTGTAAATGACTCAAAGCATTATAATAATCCTGATGCCGCAAACAGATTTGAAACAAATTAAAACAAGCCAACGCTTTATCAGCAGGATTTTGAGCCAAATCCCGTGCTTGCTGAAATAATTTTTTCGCTTCTGCCAAATTATCAATATCACCAGTCGAAGATAAGACACTACCAGTCATAATAACCAACTGATTAAATTCACGATTATGCTTTGACAAAACCGGTAACTTGGCAATAGCAGCCTGAATCAATTTTAAACTATCACTATTATGATGAGTAAATTCATCACTGGGTTTTATTTGTTTAGATAAAGCAGAACGTTGCATCAATTGTTGCAATAACGCCGTTTGTTCCGCCATACCTTGTTTCAGTTTTTCACAATTTTATAATCACTTCTTTTTGTATCTTATTTAATCGGGAAATACTATAAATAAATCAACTCGGTAGATACCAAAACAATAATTATGATAAAATCAAAATCCATCAAATACTTGAGATAAAACTTGTTGCCATTTAATCTCACCCTTTCTCTTTGAGTTACATGGACTTCAACCAACCACTACCCTCGATCAACTATGGGGTTGTTAAGAAGTAAAATTGTTCAAACTATTGGTTTATAACATCAACAATTTAATACCAATTCCCAATTAATAAAAATGCCGACCAATAATAAGGATGTCGAAAATGAACATGGTCAGCATCAGTTAACATCATTTTTTGAGCATTTTGCAATGCTTGAGCCTTAGTTAATTTTTGATTGCTAAGCTGTTTATAAAATTCAATAATCATAGCTGGAGTAGCAGCATCATCAACTTGCCATAAACTTGCTAACGCACTCTTTACTCCAGCTTTCAAAGCTACCCCAGCCAACCCTAAAGCCGCTCTATCATTACCTACTGCAGTTTCACAAGCACTCAAAGTAAGTAAATCAATTGGTTGACTAGTAGAACGTTTAATTAAACTTTCCAATTTATCCATGCTCAACTTACCATCATAAGTAAGTAAAAAAGTATCTTCTAAACCAGATTTAAACTGACCATGTGAAGCAATATGTACAATTGAATATTTAGGTTGATCAACTCTATTACGCATATTAGGATAGTTAAAATCACTATTAAACAAAGGTTTATAATCAGTATCATATAAATTATATAACTTTTGTAAAGTTTCTATCTCGTACTTAGCACATGGCAAATCAGAAAATCCCTGCACCGCTTCTGATAAACCACTGACTAACATTTCATTAACTATTCGTTGTTGAACTTTCAAATTTGCTAAACATAAGCTAGGAGTGGTTGCTAAAGCATAATTTTGAATCAAAAATTCCTGCCCATTATGTAATGCAGCAAACGGTAAAGTCCTTAATATTCCTTCTGGAACTATTACTAAAGTATTGATATTATGTTTAATCAAGTTTTCTATTAATGGTTTTATTAACCAACTGTACAGTTTTTGGGCTGGTTTAAAAAATTCCTTAGCGCGAGGAGAAGTATTGACTGGAATATTTTGCCACTCATCAGGAGTACAAATAACCTTATCATCTTCATCATCAGAGGCCAAATGTGACAATGGATGCTGACGTAAAGAAGAGACAAAAAAAGCAATCTGTCTACGTAATTTTTTCTCAGTAATAAATATCTTAGCTCTAACCAACTCAGTAGTATTGGGCAGGCTCAATAACAGTTCTAATCGATCTGGTAACACGATTGGATATAAGATTGCTGTATGTGAGTTAAGTGATTGTTCTAAATCAGTACATTGAACAGTTAGGCATTCACTTTGAAAGTAATTTTGTAATTCAGCTTGTTTAAAAAATTCTATAGTTTTCCTTGCTTCCCGAATTGAAATGTCATCATCTTGTTGCAATAATAAGTCTGCCAACATGAAATAAACTGGTGATATTTTGGCTCGAAAATCAGAACCACCAGTTATTTGCTCTCTAATTGCTGGTAAATTAACAATTTTTACCGCCTGCTTCAAAGTAACTATTGCTTCTTTAAATTTTCCTTGAGCTTTAAAAATACGACTCAATTGCCATTGCCAATGATACATAGACAGCTTTGCCTTTATTTGTTGGGCAGAAAATAAAGCTGTTCTAGTTAAAGTTAAAGCTTCCGAATAACGTTGATTATGTTCATAAAGCTTCCCCAAATAACCATAAGCATAAGTTTTGGCCTGATCGTTATTAATACGGTCAGCAATCTCTTTAGCTTGAATTAAAACATTATAGATTAGCTGAGTTAATTTTGGGTCGGAGGACTCCAACTTATTTTGAGTATTTTGTATTACCTTACTTAAAGCAATCAAAGCAAAAACTTCACTGAAAGCATCTGGCCAATTTTTAGTAGCTTGAGTGGCTTGTTTAACTGCTTCTATTGTGGAGTTAAAAGCCTGTTTAATATCGGAATACAGATAAGTATTATTACTATCGAACCAAAAAGCTGTTTGAGCCTGATTAACTAAAATTTTACCGTACAATTCTCGAACATTATCGGCAGAAAAATATGGCAACATAGGGCCAGAATTTTTCACTAAATTTAATGCTTCTACATAAGATTTTTTAGCGATTTCATACTCATTTTCAGCACTTTGCACGTTACCCAACTGTTGTAAAATTTCTGCTAATAAAATTTTATTGTCAATTATACGAACCATCTTTAAAGCTGTTTGAATACTTGATTTAGCTAAGTCAATTTTTGCTTGAGATAAATGTAACTGACTCAATTCATTTAATAAAATTATATGATGAAATGAGTTTGGTTGAACCTTTGATAAAGTTGTTGTAATAACTTGCAAAGCCTCATCAGGCAAACCTAAATAACGATAAGCTTTTGCAATCTTAACCTTAGTTGGGATGTCTAGAATTGATGCTGTATCCCATTTTTCAATCACGGTTTCATATTGACCCGTATAAAAAGCTTTTTTTATATCAATTGGTTGAGCTTGAATATTGAGTGAACAGATTATAAAAACTAATATAATTGTTTTAGGTTTCATAGGTTTTCCCTATTTAAATTGTGGTGATGATGCTAATGTAGCCGCAACAATCCCAATATTACCAGCCCCTAAAGTTAATAAAATATCCTGATCTTGCAACATTGGAGCTTACATTTGCGGTGAAGAAACTGCATTGTTAGAATCTATTGAAGGTAAGAAAGGGCAACCACGTTATAAACCACCATTTCCGGCTGCTTGTGGAT
>JAUCGN010000173.1 GCA_030378125.1 Thiotrichales bacterium HSG1
AGGAAAAAAAGAGGTTAAATTTTTACACTAAGTATTTTATTGACGCTATGTCGCCGGCTAATTTTGCTGTCACCAATCCAGAAGTGATGAAACTAGCGGTTGAGACTAAAGGTCAAAGTTTAGTTGATGGATTACAAAACCTACTTAAAGATATGGAAAAAGGTAGGATAACTCAAACTGATGAATCGGCTTTTGAAGTTGGTAAAAACTTGGCTGTTACTCCGGGTTCAGTGGTGTATGAAAATGATTTAATGCAACTAATTCAGTATTCTCCAACTACTGAAACTGTATCTGATCGACCATTGCTTATTGTACCACCATATATTAACAAGTTCTATATTTTGGATTTGCGTCCAGAAAATTCCTTTGTTAAATATGCTGTTGAGCAAGGTAACACAGTATTTATTATTTCTTGGGTAAATCCTGATCACAGTGAAGTTGAATGGGACGATTATATTAAATCTGGTGTTCTCAAAGCAGTTGAAGTTGTGAAAGATATCACTTGTGCGGAGAAGGTTAATACTACTTCTTGGTGCATTGGTGGAACTTTGTTGGCTTCAAGTTTAGCTGTCATGCACGGTCAACAAGATGATAGCATAGCCTCAGCAACTTATTTCACTAGTATGTTAGACTTCAGTGATCCGGGTGATTTGGGTGTCTTCATTGACGAAACTCAACAAACTCAACGGGAAATGGCGTTAAAAGTTACTGGAATTATGTCCGGCAAGGACTTGTCCATAGCGTTTTCCATGTTACGTTCTAACGATCTCATTTGGTCTTATGTAGTAAATAATTACCTTAAAGGTCAATCACCAACTCCATTTGATATTTTGTATTGGAATAGCGATCCAACCAACTTGCCAGTTAACATGTACAGTTATTATATTCGCAATATGTACATGGAAAATAATTTAATAAAACCAAATGCTTTGACTATGTGTGATATACCAGTGGACCTTAGTAACATAAAAACTCCTAGTTATTTTCTTTCCACAATAGATGACCACATTGCCCCTTGGAAGACTACTTTTAAAGGAGCTAAAATCATGGGTGGAGCAGTGAAATTTGTATTGGGAGCTAGTGGACATATTGCTGGAGTTATTAATCCACCAGCTAAGAAAAAACGTAACTATTGGGTTGATGGAGATTTTACTCAAGATGCGGACAAATGGTTAGAAACTGCTGAATCACAACCGGGTAGTTGGTGGACTCACTGGGATGAGTGGTTAAAACAACAGGGTGGAAGTGAAATGTCTGCACCAGCAAGTTTGGGAAATACAGACTATCCAGTTATAGAAGATGCTCCGGGACGTTATGTAAAGAAACGGATTAACTAGTAACGATTTAAGAACTGCTACGAACCGGTATGATTCTTTTTACCGGTTTACTGCGTAGTCTATATAGAGCAACCTCTCCAAATATATTCGGTAACAAACGCATAGACCAACTTGTACGATGTTTAGTATCAACTACTGCCCGTTGTAAGACCTCAATATCGAGTTGATAACATAATCTTTCAAAATCCAATAAGGTGCAGAGATGGATATTACCAGTTTCATGCCATTTGCTTGGCAAGGCTCTGGATATCGGCATAATTCCAGCAAAAAATAATGAAAATCTGGCTCGCCAATGGCCAAAATTAGGAAAGGTTACAATTCCTTGTTTACCAATTCGTAACATTTCTAATAATAATAAATCCGGTTGCAAAATAGTTTGAATTGCTTGGGTCATTACAACATAATCGAAACTATCATCATTAAAATCAGATAGTCCTTGATTTAAATCGGCATGAATAACATTAACTCCCGATTGAATACATGATATGATATTGTCGTCGTCAATTTCTAATCCATAACCAGTTACCGAATTTGCATCACGCAAATGGGTCAATAATGTTCCATCACCACAACCTAAATCTAAAACATGTGAATTTTCAATAATCCATTCACTAATCAATGCTAAATCGGTACGTAATTCCATATCTTATTCTGCGTTTTGCATGTATGCCTTGAAAACTTGGATATAATGTGGTATTGGCATTAGGAATGCGTCATGGCCATCATAAGAGGTAATTTCTGCATAACTAACATTTTTTTTACTGTCTAACAAAGCCTTAACTATTTCTCTTGACCTAGCCGATGAAAATCGCCAATCACTGGTAAAAGATATTACTAGAAATTTGGCCATAACATTTGCTAAGGCTTTAGAAAGATCATTGCCATGTTCTTTAGCTGGGTCAAAGTAATCAAGAGCTTTAGTCATCAATAGGTAAGTATTAGCGTCAAATCTATCCACAAACATACGACCTTGATAACGCAAATAGCTTTCAACCTGAAACTCAACATCAAACCCAAAATTTAACTTTTCTTCTCGTAATTCCCGCCCAAATTTTTTCCGCATAGCAGTATCAGATAAGTAGGTAATATGTCCCAACATGCGAGCTAACATTAGACCTCTTTCTGGTACAGTATTATGTTGATAATAATGGCCTTCATGAAAATTTGGATCAGTCAAAATTGCTTGTCTGGCTACTTCATTAAAAGCAATATTTTGAGCTGTTAACTTAGGTGCTGCGGCAATGATCACGCAATATTTTAAATGTTTAGGATAATCAATAGCCCATTGTAAAGCCTGCATACCACCTAAACTACCACCAATCACTGCTAACCAGCGTGAAATCCCCAGTACATCACCTAAACGAGCTTGACTCTTGACCCAGTCCCGTACAGTAACAATAGGAAAATCTGGACCATAAGGCTTACCTGTATCTGGATTAATACTGGTGGGGCCGGTTGAACCTTTACAACCACCTAAATTATTTGGACATACAACAAAAAAACGGTTAGTATCAATTGGTTTACCCGGACCTATATAGTTTTCCCACCAGCCAGGTTTTTTATCTTGCATATTGTAATAACCAGCAGCATGGTGATCACTACTCAATGCATGACAAATCAAAATAGCATTAGAATGGTCTTTATTTAAATGGCCATAGGTCTCATATATAA
Organism: Thiotrichales bacterium HSG1; assembly: GCA_030378125.1. GTDB lineage: Bacteria > Pseudomonadota > Gammaproteobacteria > Beggiatoales > Beggiatoaceae > DRQV01. Next base: position 3,009 of record JAUCGN010000173.1, read on the forward strand.
GTTCATAACTTGGCAAAGAACGCCCACAATCTAAAGACAATGGAGTTTTATCAAACTTACATGTTTGTGATGTTACTAATCCTACGCAATCTGGAGGTAATATGTCAGGCATAAAAAACCAATATTGTTACTAGCTAATGATAAAATGGATAGAATTAATTGATACTTCTACTATTTAAAACAATACCATATGAATAAGAAAATCACAACCCTTTCAGTTTATCCAACATTTTTTTGAACAAACTCTTTTTGATGATTAAACCACTTTGATCCATCACATCTTGAATCAACTTGACGTTAATTTTGTTAATTTCTGCCACCCTGATAGTTTTTTCTGTGTATTTATCAAAGGCTTGGGCTAAATCCTTAGAACTTTCACCAACATCTTTCAAAAAATCACAGATGATAATAGTTTTCAACTTTTCAGTTTCACAAACTTGCTCATTAATCTTATTAACACCAGAGTGCAAGTTAGCAATAACCTGTTTAACTTGTTCATCTATATCTAATTTCAATTCACTTATTTGCATGAATTCAACCCGTAATCGTTTATAAATCTGCTCCACTTCTTGTTCCCATGAATGAATTAATATTGCAGCAGTTTTTTCTAAATTACGGTCTAAGATTAGTTTGGCATTCTCAGTATTTTGGTCTAAATAAACTTCGTGAGTGTGAACCAAAGCTTTGACTTGTTCCACTAAATCTTGTTTAAATATTTCCTGCGATTCCTTTAAATCATTGCTGATAGATACTAGACTGTTTAAAAATGGTTGGTGAATAGTTTTAATGTCAGAATTTAGTTGTTCCATCCGAGCCGCAATACTATCACCACCAGCAATGAATTCATTTTGTAGTTCGCTAGTTTTTTGTAATTGCTGTTGAAAAGTAGCTTGGGAATTTTTAATAACTTTCAATACACCTTGAATATTCTGCTCAGAATGTGATAACAGCTTTTCTAACGAAGTTTGATTGGAGTTTTTCAATTCATCCAATACCATAGACAGTGTAATAATATTTTCACCATCCTTATTTAGAAAGTTTTGTAACAGTAAATACAAATTAGAAATATCTTGAATTGAGTTATTTAATTCGGTTTGTTCACGTTGTTTTTCTCGTAACCAAATACCCCTAAATAGCATTAATTCAAGACTACGCAATATATAACAAAATACTGCCAGCAAAATCCCAGCGGCACTGAAAGCTAACCCACTTTTTATTGCATGA
>JAUCGN010000174.1 GCA_030378125.1 Thiotrichales bacterium HSG1
ACTTTAGGGATGTTGAATGCTGAACAAGCTCAACAATTGCAAAAAGCTGGCTTAGATTATTATAATCATAATCTTGATACTTCGGCTACCTATTATGATAAGATTGTTAGTACCCATACCTATCAAGAGCGGTTGGATACTCTAACTAACATACGCAATGCTAATTTGAAAATATGTTGTGGTGGTATAATTGGGATGGGTGAATCTTTAGAAGATCGAGCAGAATTATTGCAAACTTTAGCCAATCTTAAAGTCCATCCAGAAAGCGTTCCAATCAACCAGTTAGTACCAGTGGCCGGAACTCCATTGGAAAATACCGAGAAACTTGACTCATTTGCAATAGTACGTTGTATAGCGGTAACCCGAATCTTAATGCCAACTTCTAATGTTCGTTTATCTGCTGGTAGGAGTGAAATGAATGATGAGTTACAAGCACTATGCTTTTTAGCCGGTGCAAATTCGGTATTTTATGGAGAAAAGCTACTAACCACTGACAATAAATCAACAGAAAAAGACCAACAATTATTTGAACAACTTGGAATTATTACCCAAGAAGTTAAATAGAAGTTCGTTGAAACGGTCGGTTTCACTTTGCTATGCCGACCCCACCTGAATAATTATTACTAAAGAGCAAACTCCCCTTCTTCCTACTCTCCATAACGTTGTTTAAACTCAGTAATTTCCATCAAAAACCTAATCTTATTTTCACTTTGTAATTAATATTGCACAGGATTATATTGAATAAAAACAACAATTTTCCGTAGTTTTATTCTTTTCCTTGCTTTTTTTAGACAACCCATATTATAATGTTTTTGTCAATGTGTAAATCCTAGTTCTTAAATAAAGAGCATTTGCATTTTCAAAATCTGATTGGTTAGTTATAAAAATTAAAGGTTAACTGATTATTAAACGGATACGGATTTACCGATATATCTAATAAAATAATTTATCTAAAAATTAACATAATAGGAGTTTAAGATGTGTAAAATCTGCCTCTTAGGGGGAACCGGATTTGTTGGTAGACATTTAGCAAATAATTTGAGGCAGGCAGGTTGGAAAGTAGTAATACCTACTCAACAAAGAGAACGACACCGAGACTTACTGTTACATTCCAACCAAGAACTAGTATCGGCAAATATTCACGATCAGGCACAGTTAAACAACTTAATTACTGATTGTGAAATAGTTATTAACACAGTTGGAATCCTTAATGAGAGTGGCAATGATGGTAGTGGTTTTCAAAAAGTACATGTTGATCTACCCAAAAAAATTATTACTGCTTGTCAAACAAATAATGTTAAACACCTGTTACATATGAGTGCCATCAATGCAGATGTAGCACAAGCCCCAAGTAATTATTTGCGTACCAAAGGTACCGGAGAAGATATAATTCGTACTGCTGAGGGAGTGAATGTAACTATTTTTAGACCGTCAGTTATTTTCGGTAAGGATGATTCATTTTTGAATAAATTCATGGCATTATTACGAGTACCATCACCAATATTTATGTTGCCTTCTGCTAAGGTTAAATTGTCTCCTATATGGGTTGAAGACGTTGTGGCTGCAATGTTGGAAACTATAGGCAAATCTGAACATTATGGGAAATCTTACAATCTTTGTGGACCAACAGTTTATACACTACAAGAATTGGTTGCTTACACGGCTGAATTATTACAAGTTAAACGTTTTATTATCCCATTGGGAGATAGTGCTTCGTACAAGGTAGCCCAAATCATGGAATTCATTCCGGGCAAACCATATTCTGTGGACAATTACAACTCAACAACATTGGAAAATTCTTGTAAAAATAACAATGATTTAAACCAGTTAGGGGTAACTCCACATTCTGTAGAAGAAATAATGTCTAAATATTTTAATACCACTAAAACTCATAGAGAACTGTATTCTGATTTTCGTAACAGAGCTCGAAAAAGTGAAGCTTAGTAATGTTTTTCATTGATAATGCTAGTAATATTATGTTGTACTTGAAGTATCTTTGGATGAATTCACAACTCAAAAGGCAACCACAAAGGATTGTTCCTACAGTAAGTTAAGCAAATTAATTGGTGCTAATATTAGTACAAGGATTACCCTTACAAATAACCATCTTATCGTAGGGAGAATTATTTATGGTTACCTCTAATGGCAGTGGGTCTACATGAGAACTAGAGTTTTGAAGCAATCACTTTGTCATGGTTGTTCATTTAACGGTAGTCATAAATAATGTAGTGATGACCTCAAAAAACCTATTAGATTTACCACTACTTAGTTTAGGACTACCCATTTAACATAGCTTGCCGTTGTCGTTCACAAAAATCATCGGCAGCATTATAATTATGTTGGCTTTTGGAACTATGATTACGCACTGCACACTCAAGCAATACCGCTAAATTGCGTCCCGGAGCGACTGGCAAGGAAACCTCTGGGATTTCAATTCCTAAAACCTGTCTAACATTACAATCACCTTGTAAACGATCAATATTATTTAAATCTATTGAGGTTAAATGACGTAGTTGGATGATTAAACGTAAATATTTTTCTTTCTTGGTGGCACTATCACCAAATAAAGTTTGAACATTTAAAATTCCAAGTCCACGCACTTCTAAAAAGGCATTCAAATCCATTGGACAAGTACCGATTATTGTTCGTGGGGATATTTTAGAAAATTCTGGGGCATCATCAGCAATTAGACGATGACCACGACTCACAAGTTCCAAAGCCAATTCACTTTTACCCGTACCACTATCCCCCATGATTAAAACTCCCATTCCCAGCACGTCCATGAATACACCATGCAATGTAACCGGCTCCGAAAGCAATTCAGTGATAGTTATTAGTAAATAATTAATTACAAATTCACCAGATAGCTTGGAAGTTAAAATAGGAACCTCATAATGTTCAGCTGCCTTTTTTAAAACTGGGGAAATATCCGGATTATCCACCACAATAATACAAACCAAACCACTATTTTTAAATAATTGAATGATAGTATTTTTATAAAAATCAGCACTTAAGCTATTTAAATAAGCTAATTCATGGTTGCCAATAATTTGAATTTGTGGTGGATGGATAAGATTTAAGTAACCAACATTAGCAAGTTTTTGATTTTGTTCTAAAACCAACGAACGCAGATCATTTTTTCGTCCAGCTAACCAAGTTAGAGATAGGTTATCAGCATGATTTTCAAATAGTTTTTTAATGCTAAACTTAATCATGATTCCATTGAGTTAGAAGTTTAAATTTTTCCTGACAATCTTTGATATTACGCAATTTACTACGAAATTCATCTTTTCGAAACATGCTTGCTAACTGGGCCAATATTTCTAAATGTTCTTCGGTAGATTTTTCAGGCACTATAAGAGTAAATAGCAAATCAACTGGTTGTTTATCAATTGCTCCAAAGTCAATTCCCTTTTCAAGTTGTAAAAATGCTGCCAATGTGACATCACATTTTGCGACCCTTGCATGGGGAATTGCAACTCCATAACCTATAGCAGTACTACCAAGACGTTCTCTTACTAACAAATTATCAAAGATATTGTGGCTAGAAAGTTTGATATTTTCTTCCTGTGCTAACAGTTTACTAAAGTACTCAAAAACCCGTTTTTTGCTAGTTACTTCAACATGACATAGCATTCGTTCTGGGGTAAGAATATTTGAAATTTGCATATTTAATGTTGAGGTAATATGGGTCTGGTTAACAAAGATTTAACCAGACATTAACCTATTCCTCAACCGGTTGATAAGCCTTAACACCGCCTTCAGATTGACGATGGTCTTTAACTTTTTCTTTATGCTTTTTAAGTTGCCGATCTAGTTTATCAGTCAAACCATCAATTGCAGCATACATATCTTCATGTTCTGCTTCTGCAAATAAATTAGCTCCACTAGCATGTAAAGTTGCCTCTGCTTTTTGACGCAATTTTTCGACACTAAGAATAACATGTACATTGGTAACGTGATCAAAATGACGTTCTAGACGTTCCATTTTATTAGAAACGTAAGACTTTAAAGCAGAAGTGATCTCAATATGGTGACCGCTGAGGTTAAGTTGCATCTTATTAGAACTCCTTATTAAAATTAATGATGTTAATGTAATTATTAATCATGAGTTTCGGGAAATTCACTTCGTTACATTCCCGAAATAACTATAGAAAAAGCATTATCTATTCTAACCGTTTTCTTTCATTAGAAGGTGGAATAATCATAGCTTCACGATATTTGGCAA
>JAUCGN010000175.1 GCA_030378125.1 Thiotrichales bacterium HSG1
AGGATGATGATGAGTTAATGATGGTACTTTTGGATATTCATCTGGGGTTGGTTTACGACTAGTAAACACAAATGGGCAAGATATTTTTTCGTCTAAACTAGTTTTTAGTTTTTCCACCTCTGTTTTGGGAATCCAACCTTCAATAAGAGCTAATCTACCCTGCCCTCTGAGGGTTTCACTGAGTTTAGCATAAGCATCAGCACTATTTAAGGTTTGTTGAGCTTGTTCCAAGTTATGTTTATTTTCATCAATTAGTTTTTGAATGGCAGTATTTATTGATGTAACTTGTTGAGTTAATTTTTCTTGTTCAAGAGTTAAATCAGCATGTACCTGTTTAGGATAGGCGTGAAATCGCTCTGGAATAGTTAGCACTTGAAAATCTGCATGTTCTAAAATTGCTTTGACTTTATCTTGCTGAGTTAAAGGACCAGCCACTATTATATATGCTATGTCTGCATCATGGTGAAAAATATCTATAAAATGTCTAGCCAAAGCTGCAGCTTCCTTGAGTTGTTCAAGATTTTCAATTGCCACCGTGCCAATATTTAGGTTTAAAAATTTAGTTGAGTCTTGAAACAAAGTTAAATTTACATCTAAGTTTTGAAAAATAAGCAAAGTTTCTAACAAACGTTTAAGAATGGACTCTTGTTCATTTAATTTATGTAATTGTTCTTCTAGTTCAGATAATTGTAACCATATTTTAGCTAGTTGTGCATTAGTTTCTTGTAGTTTTTCAATGGTAGCTGATTGTGAGGGAATGATAGTTGGCATGGTGAAAGATACATGCGTCATAATTTTATGTAACCGAGTCTGAGCTTGGTTAAATAGACTACGATAGTTTTCACCCGGTTGTTCAGGTAATTGTTCAGTTATCTCTGGGTTAAACATTCCACAGTCTGCTAATAACTGGGCTATTGAGGTTGCATCCTCAGTTAATATATTGAGGGAAATATATCGCATTGATAATGGTTTAAACATAATTAGTTTGCAACAATAATTTTGGTGTATGACTTTATCACTTATAAATATATCTATACAATTTTGGTAGTTGACATATCTAAAGATTCAACTAGTTCTTTATTTAAACAATTGAGTTGTTCTGAGGAATATAAAGCATGATTTTCGTAATCAGTGATAAAAAATATATCTTCAGCTTTAGTACCAAAAGTAGCAATTTTAGCCCTTTTAATCCGTACTTCACAGCTAATAAATACTTGAGCAATACGCGATAACACTCCCGGTTGATCGGTAGTAATTAATTCTATAACAGTATGATTATTAATGTGATCTTGGGTGAATTTTACTTGAGTTGGTACCGAAAAATGCTTTATCTGTCTCGGAATGCGACGAGTAATAGGGTCAAAAGAGGAATCACTGTCACAAGTTAAGGCTTGTTCTAAACCATGTAAAATTTCTATAACTAGTTCTTTATACTGTAATTTTTTGCCATTTTCTCCGACTACAGTATAACCGCTAATAGTGTATTTACCTTGAGTTGGGATGATATAAGCATCAATAATGGTTAAGTTTTGTTGTTCTAAAAAGTAACTGGTTTCGGCAAATAGATGATCCTTATTTTGAGTATAAATCATAATAAACTCTGTACCACCTTTAGTTGCAGAACGTTCTAATACTAAAGGACTATTTGCATCCTCATGAGTTAAAATAGCTTTAGTTTCTCTAGCAACATCTTTTGGAGACGAGCATAAAAAATATTCATCTCCTAAATCTTTCCATAACTTATTAATTTTTTTGTTAAAAGACAACCTATTTAATAAAATTCTAGCTTCTTTTTGAATATCTTGAATATGCAATTGCTTGTTCAACACATAACCTTGCCCATGATGTAATAAAGCATGAGTTTTATGATACAAATCAATTAATAACGACTCTTTCCAATTAGTCCATAACTTAGAATTAGTCGCTCTTATATCGGCTACAGTCAATAGAAATAAATAGTCAAGATGGTTAGGTTCTTCAATTTGATGAGCAAAGGTTTTTATCACATCTGGATCGGAAATATCTTGACGTTGTACGGTAGTTGACATTAATAAGTGATTGCGTGTCATCCAACCAACTAAACGAGCATCTCGGTTATTTAAATCATGTAATTTACAAAAATTTATCGCATCTTTCTCACCTAGTTTTGCGTGATCTCCACCTCTACCTTTAGCTATGTCATGAAATAAACCGGCTAAATACAGTAATTCTGGCTTGGGGATGTTTTTAGATAATTTGGAACAGAAGGGAAATTCATCACTGTGTTCAGACAAAAATAAGCGTCTCAAATTACGCACCACAAATAAAGTATGTTGATCAACGGTATAGACATGAAATAAGTCATATTGCATTCGACCAGCAATTTTCTCGAACTCAGGAATATAAGCTGGTAGAATTCCATACCGATTCATCTGTCTGAGAGCACGGGTTAAACCTTGTGGTTGACGGAAAATTTCCATAAATAAGCTACGATTACATAAATCTTGACAAAAAATTGAATCAATCAGATAGTTATAATGTAAAATTAAGCGAATAGTGGAAGCTCGGATGCCTTTTATCTGTGGATATTGTTGAATTAAAAGAAATATTTCTAGCAAGGCAAATGGATAAATCAAAAATACTTTGTCATGTATCGCTTCGATAAAATTATTACGAATTTGAAAACGTTTATTGAGCTTATACACTGATGCTGGAACGTTGGTATATAAAATAGCTTCTTGAAATAATTGCAATAACATGTCATTGAGAGTATTTATTTTTTTGACGGTACGATAATACTGCCGCATTAATTTTTCTACCCCTAAACCAGCCTCATCATCTTGATAATCATAAGCTTTTGCTAAAGTACGTTGGAAATCAAATAGCAATCTTTCCTCATTTCTTTCAGCTGTTAAATGTAATAAACACCTTATTTCCCATAAAAATTTTTGACCTTCTTGTAAAATTTGATATTCTTTTTCGGTTAAAAAACTATGCTGCACTAAATCATGTAGGGTTGTTGCCCCAAAATGACGTTTTGCTATCCAACCAATCATTTGAATGTCACGCAATCCGCCTGGACCTTCTTTGATATTTGGTTCTAAATTGTCCGCAGTATCATCATATTTTTGATGACGTTGCCTTTGCTCCTCAGTTTTAGCTGCAAAAAACTTTTTAGTTGACCACAGAGGAACTGTAGCAGTTTGCATGGTTTTAAACAATTTTTCTGAACCAGTAAGCAATCGTGCTTCCATAAGGTTAGTGGCTACTGTGATATCTTCAATCGCTTCTTGCTCACATTCCTTCAGAGTCCGTACACTATGACCGATATTTAGCCGAATATCCCATAAAAGCATCACCAATTTTTCAATTTGAGTGGTATCTGCCAATGGTTCTTTTAACAAGAGCAGTAAATCTATATCCGAATGAGGATGCAGTTCACTCCTTCCATAACCACCAACCGCAACTAGTGCAATCGTATCCTGATTCATATCACCACAGTATTGTTGCCAAACTTGAAGCAATACTTGATCAATAAACCAAGCTCGTTGAGTAACATAATTAATGGCATTTTTACTAGCCTGAAAACGTTCTTTCAACACTGTATGGCCATGTTTTAAGACATTGCGAAATAAATCAACTGGTTTATTACCTAAATTATCTGCAAATAGTTGAGGATTAAAAAGTTCTAGGTCTGTGTACATATTGTCATGTTAGGATTATTTTTAATTCATACTATCGCCGTTTTTTAAATGTACCCGGGTATCCGACGATGTTCGTTTGCCATTTTTATATATTCAACTCTTGCTCTTTGATTCACATCAATTGGAAGATGTATTTTTGATAGTCCTAAACTAAGTAGTGGTAAACCTACTAGGTTTTAGGTTTTTTGAGGTAATCACTACATTATTTAGGACTACCTGTTTCTTTTGGTGACTAAATCATCCGCTTTATTTTATATTCAATTCATCACTAGACATTATTTTCCAAATTCAATCCAATCAAAACAATGGATGCTATTTTGATAAAAGTAACAGACTCTTTAAACCAAACAATCCCTATCAAAGTTATCAATACAATTCCCAACCCAGACCAAACCGCATAAGCAATATTAACATCTATAGGACTTACGCATTGACAACTTCTAAAAAATAATATTTCAATAAAATTATATACTTATAAAGTATATTTGATTTTTCATAATTTCTGTAAAAATTAAAGTATAAAATTACAATGCTAAGTTGCGT
>JAUCGN010000176.1 GCA_030378125.1 Thiotrichales bacterium HSG1
AGTCTTATTTTCAGAATCCGTCACAGTTACCCGATAAATTTTCTTAGCTTCAAAATTTATAGAATCTGTCATAATCCATGAATTTTCAACAGTTCCTTCCCACAATACAGTTTCTTTATGAGTAACTTTTACCTTAAAAGGTGGTTTACCATTTTGCCACTGTAATAATAAAGAACGTTTACCAGCAATCAAACGTGAACGACCACTTAACCAAGCAATATTTGGTTTTTGCTTCTCATCACCTTTATTCAAACCGGCTTCAATAGGAGGAGCATTTTCAGGAGTTGATTTATACCAATAATTCAAAAACTTTTTAACTGATTTCCAAAATTCACCCAATGGGCTTGGAACTTTTCCATCTTCAGTAATTCTAAAAATAGAATTTTTATATGTCACTTCTACCAGCTTATTTCCACCTTGTAACATTAATTGTATCCGAGAACTCTTATCTTTAATTTTAATTTCATCTCCAACCAATAATACAGTTAACGGTGTTACTGGTACAGTTTCATCACCACGCATAAGAACAAAATGTTCCGACTTACCATCAAAAGAACCTATCCAACCAGCTTCTTCAGCATTTACATTAAATGTAACCAAAATAATTAAAACTATCAGTAAAATTTTCATCGTTATATCTCCTATTTAACAAATTTACAGCTCACTGGTTCTTTAAAACTATCTGCTAATTGTCGCAATTGAATTGCTGCTAACGGAATTGCAAAACTTAACCAAATTCCAAACTTAAATAACCAAAAACTTATTGGAATTAATATGATAACAAATGTTACAATTGAAATTAACATTGCCCAAAATGAATTAAACCTTGTCAATAACCAGCTAGTAAAAATAACCAATATCAAAGCGAATAATAATATCTTCCAAATTGGTGGCGGTTGTAATACTCCATATTGTTGTAATGAATTGATACTATTAGCTAATACATACATGCCAGGCATCCATCCCAATGGGGTACTATGCCAATCTCGTCCAGCTAAAAAACTACCACCAATAATAGTAATTTTATCGTGTAAGCTCTTATTAGCATTTTTTTGTAATGCCATAAACGCTGGAATTCGCTTAATTAATAAAGCACCGTTAACTGTCTTTTGAGGTTTGTCACCGTCCAATATACGCCAAGGAATAGTATAAAGAATTCTACGACTTAAACGAGATGGTTGTAAATCAAAGGCTAATGAATCATTTAGTTTAAAAATCGGAGAATTATCACTCAATATTTCCGGAGGATTAGCACAATTAGGTTTAAAATTAGTTAACTGTTTCTCCAATCTAGTTGCACCATACTTTGAATCGGCTAATAAAGTACTACTTAACAATGAGATAGAAGGTACAATAGCAGGTTTACCATCAGTACAAGTTGCTGTCCACAATTGCCATCTGCGTAAAATACGATCAGTTTCCCGATCAAATAATGTTGCTGCCCAATGAACATGTGGAGCTTTTGCCACTATTGCATCTAAAAAACTGGGAGACCGTTCTGAAAAATATGGAATATAATTAGGATTATAAGGAATTATATTTTTTGGTAAACGAAATCCTTGGGCTAATAAAATATGTGGACAATTTTTCTGTTGACTATTTTTTTTACAATCAGATTCATAATTAGCAAGGTAATTTTGCAATTTGGCATCTTGTTCTTTATCATGTTCAGTGCCTAATACAACATCAATTATGATAAGTTTTGCCTGTCCAGTTACTGCAAAATCTAATAATTGCAATAATTTATCTCTTGGAGTTAAAACTGGTTCTTGCCATTGACGGTAAGTTGTTTCATCAATATCTAAAATAACAAATGGTGGAGTATCTTGTAACGGTGGTTGGCCTCGATATAAGCTTATCATCCAGTCAACATTTAAATCTTCAATATCAGCAATCCATTGACTATCGTATAAACCAATAAATAATATCGTAAATAAAATTCCAATAACTATATTTTTCCAAAAAGGAGTGGAAGATTGCCACTTATGTTGTAAATATGAAAAGAAAGGTAAACGTTTCAATATAGAATTCAACCAGCTAAACAGCCAGCCTAATAGAATAAAATGAAGGAATAATTGAAGGATTCGCATAATTCTTAATTCCATTTTCAAAATTGTAGATTATAGTCTTGTTGGACATAATTACCAAGAAATTTTTAATTGTTAAATTAGCATTTGTAACTTAATATAACTGAAGTTACGCAAACTAGTACAAATAGACATATAAAAAATGTTTATTGAATATAAAAAAGTTTATAATAATGCAATGAATAAATATGAATTAGAATTGTATACAGATTACTTGATGGTAACATTTGGATATGCAACATCAACAGGGTTATCAAACCTATTAGATGAAGACATAAGTCACGATACATTTACAAGATTCTTGTCAAAAGAAGAGTATGATTCAAAAGAATTATGGAAACATGTAAAACCTTTAGTACGTGAAATCAGAAGAAGGAGTGTTTTGATGATACGATTCAAGACCCATATGAAAGAAAACGAACTAATATGTTGGCATTACGACCATACCAAAGGACGTAGTGTAAAGGGAATAAACCTATTGAATTGCTTGTATAATGTAGATAATATATCCATACCAGTGAGCTTTGAATTAATTCATAAACCAATAAAATTCACAGACCCAAAAACCAGTAAAGAGAAGCGACGTAATGAGACTACAAAAAATGAGTTAATGCGAAGTATGATAAACACCTATGTACAAACTTAAATTGGGAAGACATTACTACAATCTATCACTTTCAATAGTTCGGACAGTTTTTGAAAACTAAGCTTAGTTAAAATTATAACTTATTGAAATTTAAATGTTTTATTATTTTTCTTTGAATTGAATCACTACCGTCTGAAGACGGTAGAATCAAAAAATAGGACTATAAGTCCGTGTTATAGCTAAAGCTATTATTCAATTCTAATATTTTCAGCAAGTTCAGGCTGATGAGTGTTTTTATATTGAGAATGAGGCTGTGGTTAGGGGTAAGGATAGAATTGATTTAGTAATTGATCCTCCTCCTGATTTGGCGATTGAGATTGATATTAGTTCTCGTACTCGGTTTGATAATTATGAGGAGTTGGGGGTACGGGAATTGTGGCGGTTTGATGGTGATAGTTTAGAAATAAGTGTATTGCAAGATGGTCGTTATGTTATATCTGCTGAGAGTTTTCAATTTCCGAATATTCCGGTTGCTGAGGCAATTCCACGTTATTTGCAAAAGAGGTCGAGTAGCCCTTGGGAACTTCCCCCAAAGGCTCTCACAGAACTGGACGTGAAACTCTCGCCTCATCCAGCTCTTATCACTCAACCTTTTAAATATATAGGACTTACGCATTGACAACTTCTAAAAAATAATATTTCAATAAAATTATATACTTATAAAGTGTATTTGATTTCTCATAATTTCTGTAAAAATTGAAGTATAAAATTACAATGTTAAGTTGCGTAAAGGAATTATGTAATTTTAAAATATAAATTATATGTATATTAAATTTAACTATTTATATGGTAATTTATTGTATTTAAATAGTTTCATAATATAATTACCTTGTCAATGCGTAAGTCCTAATATATTACCAATGAGCAAGTAACCTTGGATGGTTTCTTTGAAATCTAATAACTCTTCGCATTGCTTGAGCATAATTTTTCAATGATTTATATTTCCGTTTTGCCCAACGACTGAGTTTCCTATTGAAATGTTGCAACACCCATTTGATGGAGTATATTGTAACCTTACCATAGTATTCTACCCAGCCACGCAACTTACTTTGACTATATATATGCGAATTAAGAGTTAAAATTTGTGAATCTTCTAAAAACAATAAGTTAAAAAATTGATTTTTTAAAATAGAAAAAGTACATTATTTTAATAATTTGATTTTTAAGATAATTTTTCAACCCTTAATTCGCATTATATGAGTATATCTTTAATTTCTCTTTGTACCCAGAATTGCCATGACCATGAGTTGATTTCTGCTAGTATCCGTTTTGCTGCTTTGCGACTCACTTCTGGTATAAACATAACCAAAAATTTACCACTTCGGCATTTTATTAGTTTGGGACAAAAAGTAAATCCTAAAAAATCAAAACTGATACATTCAAAATCAGCAGTATGTTTCCAGCTTTTGCAGTAGACAATTTTGGTTTTCTCAGGATGTAATGTTAAACCGCATTCTGTAAACCGTTGGAGCAGTTTGGTATGGA